>DAOUBZ010000071.1:0-3882 GCA_034432515.1 Chloroflexaceae bacterium
CCCCGAGCTGGCCGCGCTAGGCCCCGACGCCAGCTGGGTGGGGCTGCTCGTTGTGCCGCCGCTGGTCGTCCTGGCCCTGGCCCCGCGCCTGCCTGACGGGACACGCACCCTGGTGCTCTGGGGCGGCGGCGCCCTCGTGGCCCATGCCTTCCTGCTCGCCGACCCGCGCACCCACTTCTATACGGCCCACCCGGCCAGCTGGCTGTTGATCGGTCTGGGGGCCGCCTGGCTCTGGCTGCGGGCGGCGGCTGCGCCCCTGGCGCGCCGCGCCATAGCCGCGGGCGGGACGACGCTGCTCGGCCTCAGCCTGGCCTACAGTGGCATGGTCTTCCTGCGCCCCTGGCCGGAGTACGAGCGGGCCTTCCCGGCTACGCTGCTGCCGTTCTTCCGGCCACTGGGCGGCGACGTGTTGCCCGACGATGGGCTGTTCGCCTTTCCCGCGCGCGACGGCTGGAAGACAGCGGCGATGCTCTTCAGCCAGGGCGTCCTGCGTGGCTCGCAGGATAGCAACCAGAAGCTCTTCGTTCCCGGCTGGTATCTGCGCGGGCAGTTCCGCTGCCAGGTCAACCCCGACTATTTTCTCACGGCCAATGGCGCCACGCCGCTCTACATCCCCCCCGGCTACCATCACTACGGCAGCGTGATCGTGGACGGCGTGCGCGCGCTGGAGATCTACAGCCGCGCGCCCGTAGCTGGTCCGCCGCAGTCCTTCAACGCCACCGACTACGCGGCAGCCTATGACGCCGCGCCGGTACCGAACTTCCCCTATCGCCGGCTGCTCACCGGGGTTGTACCGCAGACACGCAGCGAGACACCCTGGCGCGACGGCTTTGCGCTGCGCGGCTTCGACCTGGATCGCAGCGATCTTGCTCCGGGCGGGGTGGCATTTATGACCCTCTACTGGCGGGCCTCACAGCCCCTGCCCGCCACGCTGGAGCCCACGGTGCTGATCCGCGACATGGCCGGCGGCGCGGTGGGCGAGGCTCCGGGCTACTGCAGCGGCATGCCCGCCGATGTATGGCAGCGGAATTACATGAATGATACCTCGTTCCGCCTCGAAGCAGCCGCCCTGACCCCCGGGGTCTACACACTCCACGCCGCCGTGCGCGACCAGGTCAGCGGTGTGCTGCTGCCCCTGGCCACCGGTGGCGACAGCCTGCCCCTGGCCACAATCACGGTGCGTGGCAACTGAGGACGCGAAGATGCGAGGACGCGAGGACGCGAGGACGCGAGGACGCGCAGACGCGTGACGCGAAGACGCGAAGATGCGAGGACGCGGGGACGCGGGGACGCGCAGACGCGTGACGCGGGCACACTGCCGTCCCGACGGGCCGCGTCGCCGCGTAGGGCCGCAGCGTGCTGCGGCCTGACGCCGTTGCGGGGTCATCCGGTGCCCCGAGGACGCGCAGACGCGAGGACGGGCTGACGCGAGGACGCGAGGACGGGGTAGCGCGGCTGAAACCATGCCCTACTCGCCACACACCAGGGCCGCAAGTTCGGTGTGGGCTTCTATGGCGGTAAGGCCGCCGTGCATACCGCGGAAGCGTTGCTTGAAACGCGAATCCTCCCACCAGACCGTCTCGCCGGCGTAGGGGAGAATGACGAGATCGCCGACGCGAGCCAGGAAGGCGGGCGACGGATTGGGGCCGAAGAAACCCTGGGCCACGAGCTCGGCGGTGGGATACACCTCGGCGCGGCCCTGGAGTTGTGCGCTGAGTGTGGCCTGCAACTCAGCGCGCTGTGCGGCGGCAACATAGAGGAAGAGGTCGCGGTTGGAGCCGCCTGGCGCGAGGGGTTTGCCGTCGGCCCCGCTGGGGGTGGCCTGCACCAACTCCGGAACAAGCCGGTTGACGAGCAGTGCTTTCCTGGGGTCGGTGTAGATATGACCGTGGTCGGCGGTGAGCAGCAGCAGACTGGTGCGCCCGAGGCCGGCCAGGGCGGGCTGCAGCAGTCGGTCGAGGGTGGTGAGCACCGTATCGATCTCGGCGTCGACATGGGGAGCCTCGGGGCCGTAGTTGTGGCAGATCGTATCGATGGTGTCGACGTAGAGCATGTAGTAGGCGGGGCCCTGCTGGGCCGCCAGCCGCTGGTTGAGCAGCGTGATCGCCTCGGCGAGCGTGCGGTAGGCCACCACCTCGGCGCCAGCACAGACAATGCGACTGAACGACGAGTTGGCATAGGCGCTGTGCTGGAGCACCGTCGAACGGACCCCAGCGGCAGCCAGGCGGCGATAGAGCGTATCGGCCGGGAAGATCTTTGCCGGGTTGACCCCGGCGGCGGCGAGGGTCTCGCGATCGTGCTCGCCGGCGTAGGAGAAGAGCAGCGGCGCGATGATCCGGTCGATCGATGGTTCGTACAGAAACCACTCGAAAATGCCCGAGGCGGCGGGCGGCAACCCGGTGTGGATGGTGGTGACGTGCGCTGCGGTGGTCGAGGGAAACATGGTGGTCAGCTGGGAGACCACGCCTGCTTCGAGGAAGCGGCGCAGGAACGGGTAGCGCTCGGCGCGGGGGGCGAAGAAGCACCAGCCGAACGAGTCGATCAGCAGCAGGATCACCGTCTCGTGGTGGGTGAGGCCGCCGGGGATCGCGGCGGGCGGCAGCGCGCTGGCGCTGGTGCCGGTGAGCACGCGCTCGATCGTGCCGGGAATGGCAGCGAAGCCATAGCCATCGTAGATCGGGCGCACGAAATGGTCGCCGAAGCGGGCCGCCTCTACGGCGGCGATGGACTCAGGGTTGAGCATCTGGCGTGTGAGGGGCGGGACCGCGCTGGATGGCGACCCCGGGCCCCGCTATGGCGGTGCCGGCGAGCGGATCAACTACCTGCCACTCCAGGCGCTGGCCGGCGTAGAACGGCACCACGTCGCCAAAGCGCTCCGCGACGATCCAGGGCTGCCGGATGAGTACGACGCTCCGGTCGGGTGGCGTGATCCCGTAGATCCGCCGGGCGTTGTCGGAGACGAAGGCCTGGAGGTTGGCGAGCGCCCCGTGACTGGCGAACAGTTCGGCGAGCAGCGGGAGCAGCACCGGGGCGCTAAAGACGCCTGCGGCGCAGCCGGCCGCCTCTTTGCGCTCCACCGGGTGCGGCGCCGAGTCACTGCCGAACATCAGGCGCGGGTGGGCGCGCAGTGCGGCAGCGCGGAGCGCGTCGCGGTCCGATGGGCGCTTGGCGATTGGCTTGCAGAAGAGGTGTGGATTGAGCAGCCCGCCGGCCATGTCGTCGAGCGTAATCAGCAGATGGTGCAGCGTGACCGTTGCAGCGAGGTTCGGATAGGCATCGAGCAACTCGAGCGCGGCTGCAGTCGTGATATGCTCCATCACGATCGTGAGGCGGGGGAACCGTTCGGCCCAGCGGGCATAGACGGGCAGGAACTCAGCCTCACGGTCGAGCACGAAGCCGTGGCTCTCGCCGTGGACGAGCAGGGGGATGCCCAGGCGCTCCAGCAGCGCCAGGGTCGCCTCGACCGCCTCCAGGTCGCGCACACCCTCGGCACTATTCGTGGTCACTCCCTCGGGGTAGAGCTTCACCCCGATGATCTCGACCCGGGCGGCGGCCAGTGTGGCCTCGTCATAAGGACGGAAGAACAGGGTCATGTAGGGCGTGAAGGCATAGGGCGCGACCGCGTCCGCGACCGCGGCCTGGTAGGCGCGCAGCCGCGCGAGGTTGTCGACGGGTGGCACGAGGTTGGGCATCACAACCGCACCAGCGAAGGCCCGGGCGCTGAATGGTGCAACGAGGTTGAGCATCGTCCCCTCGCGCAGGTGGAGATGCATATCGAGGGGCGAGCGCAGAAGAAGCTCCAAGGGACCTCCCTGTCACGGTTGATGGTGCCATTGTAGCGCATTAAACCCCGGTTTGTTCGGTGATATTGGCGGCGCAGCC
>DAOUBZ010000072.1:0-1684 GCA_034432515.1 Chloroflexaceae bacterium
TGCGCTACGCCGACCAGGACATGTTCGCGCTGACGCTGGTCTTCCACCAGCAGGGCCGCGAGGCCGACGAGCAGGCCCTCAAGCACCTGACCCAGCAGCTCGTCGATGCGGCGCTGTCGCTGAAGGGGCGGCACTACCTGCCCTACCGGCTTCACGCCACGGCCCAGCAGTTCCAGCAGGCTTACCCGGCTTCGCCGCGCTTCTTCGAGGCCAAGCGGCGCTACGACCCCGACGAGCGCTTCCAGAACCAGCTCTACGTGAAGTACGCCAAGGAGCCGTAATTCTGATATCATGCGTCGAGGCTACCGCTCGTCTGGTGTATGACGGGCACCGGCGCCGATCAGGAACGACATGATACCGACCGAAGCGACAGCGAGCCCGACCCCACCCGCCACCGAGTCGCCCCAACTCGTCGCGCCCGAGACGTTGCGCTCGCTCGCCACCCTCAACCCCTGGATTGCGTGCGCCCACATCGCGCTCGAGTGGGCGGCGATCGCCGGGGCGATCGCCCTGTGCCAGTACCTGTTGAATCCCCTGGTGTTCGTGGTGACCGTGCTCTTCATCGGCGCGCGCCAGCACGCCCTCGCCATCATCATGCATGACGCGGCGCACCACCGCCTGTTCGCCAACCGCCGGCTGAACGACGGCGTGGCCAACGCGCTGCTGGCCTGGCCGGTCTTCCTCGACGTCGCGGACTACCGCCGGACCCACCTGGCCCATCACGCGCACCTCAACACGGAGGGCGACCCCAACTGGGCCAATAAGTCGGTCGCGGGGAGAAGCTTCCCCAAGTCCCCCGCCTACTTGGCCATGATGTTCGGGCGCATGGCGATCGGCTTCACCCTGTTGCTGAGCGTCCGCGCCGTGTTCGGCGCCATCTGGCGGCGCGAGCGCCTCAACCCTTACCGGCTGGCGCTCTACGCGGCGGTGCTGGCCGTGGTCGCCTGGTACGGCGCCTGGATTCCGCTCTTCCTCTACTGGGTGCTTCCGGCCCACACCTGGTTCCCGCTGGTGGCCGCCTGGCGTGAGCGGGCCGAACACTCCGCCACGGCCAACCGCCATCCGCTGAACCAGACGCGCACCGTCATGGCCGGCTGGCTCGATCGAATGTTCGTCGCCTCGAAGAACGTCAACTACCACATCGAGCACCACATCTACCCGGGCATCCCGTTCTATCGCCTGCCCCAGCTGCATGCGGCCATGCGTGTGCACCCGGCCTACCAGGCACACGCGCACGTCACCCGCGGCTACCTGGGCGCGATGGGCGAGCTCGCCGGCAAGGCGCCCAAAGGCACCGAGAGTTCGGAACCCGCGCCGGTTTCTTCTCCCGCCGGCCAGGCGCCATAGTCGACGCGCCGGAGGCCAGTGCGGCGGCGCTAGGGGGCCTTGGCCAGCTGCCTCAACCGCTCGTAAATGACCATGCTGGGTTGTCGCACCAGCCCGACGGGCGGCAGGCGCCGGACGTTGGACTCGGACATGGCCATGGCCCGCAGGGCCGACTGGGCGTAGGTCTGCGCGCGGGGCATGTCGTTCAGGTGCTCGCTGATGAAGGCCAGCACGTAGCAGGCCGTGTACAGGTCCACCGGCAGCATAAAGGCGCGCTTGCGCATCAGGTCGGAGAGGGCGCCGTCGAGCCCGTGGTAGACCTCGGTGAGGCGATCGCGCACCGCCACGCGCCCGGCCA
>DAOUBZ010000073.1:0-1773 GCA_034432515.1 Chloroflexaceae bacterium
TCGGCGTAGGCGGGGATGGGCAGGCCCGTGTAGTCGCCCGGCACCACGTCTACCGGCTCGCCCTTCACGCCGCCCACCCAGTCGTACTCGCACACGCCGGGCGGCACGCTGGTGGCCGCCGCGTGCAGGATCAGCGGGTCGTGGCCGAGCGAGATGGCGATCGGGCAGCGCTCGCCGCGCGCGAAGTACTTCTCGCGGTTGATGCGGCCGTGCTTGCCCGGCGAGATGTAGCAGAAGACGTGCTGGGCGTCGATGATGCTCACGCGGTAGGTGCCGAGGTTGATGCGGCCGCTGTCGGGGTCGCGCGTGACGACGGCGTCGCCGGTGCCGATGTAGCGGCCGCCGTCGTCCTTGTGCCAGAGGGGCGCCGGCAGGCGCGTGAGGTCGATCTGGTCGTCGCAGAGCACGTTCTCGAGAATCGGCCCGTCGGCCACCTGGCGCGGCGGGAGGTAGCGCAGGTTGCGCAGCTTCTCGTGCCAGAGCTGCACGTAGTCGCGTTTGGTGAGCCCCGGCGGGAAGCCGGCCATGAGCGCCGTGCGGTTGAGCGAGCTGAGGGGGTTGACGAGGATCCGCTGCTCGGGAGCGAAGCCCGGGATCTGGTCGAAGAGCACGGCCGGGCCGCTGAGCGCGTGCTCGGCGATCTCGGTGATCTGGGGGATGTCGGTGTCGAGCGCGGCGCCCGACACGCGGCGTAGCTCGCCGATGCGCTCGACCTCGTCCAGCCACTCGCGCAAGTCCCGGTACACGCCAGCCTCCCTCCCGCGCACTCGCCTGCTCTGGAGCGCGCCGCGCCCGTGTTCGCGGAATTGTAGAGAGCGCCCGGGGGCACGGCAAGGCCGCCGGTGGCAGCCCGGCGGTGGGTCCGGTATCATGCTCCACCATTGCCGCCCCGCGAGCGGGGGCGGCGCGACGCGGGCCTGAGGCGCGTGATGGGGGTTCATCGTTCACACCAGGCGGAGGAGCTGAAGGGTATGAGCCAGGATGGTCGCCGCCACCCGAGTAAGCAAGCCCCAGAAGGTCTTGGCGCCATGCCGGGCCAACCCCAGCCGCTCGGTCAGCTCCCCGATCGTCGTCTCGATCCGATTCCGCAGCACCGCCACCGGCCGCCGCACGGCGGCGGGCAGACGCTTTCGCTCGGTCCGGCCGGGCGTCAGGATGACCTGGGTACCCCGCGCAGCCTGGGTGGCCACCCAGGCGCGACTGGCGAAGCCGCGGTCGAGCAGCAGCCCGCGCGGGCTCGCGCCCTCCAGCAGGGCGTCGGCAACGGCCCGCTCGTCCACCGCCGCTGGAACAATTCCCCAGGCCCGCACCAACCGCGAGCCCAGGTCGGTCCGCAGCGCCAGGCGGAAGCCGTAGAACCACTCGCCGTGGGCCGCATCCCGCCCAAAGCCAGCGTGCAGGTTGTCCGGCCCGTGCCAGCCGTCGGGTCCCCGCACCCGGCTGGGGTGCTTGACCGGCAGGGCCGTGGTGTCGAGTTGCTGCCAGGGGTCTTCGGGCAGCTGGCGGACCACGTGCTGGCGGAGATACGCGAACGCCCCCCAGAGCCAGCGCACCCGGCGGTTGAATTCGCTCTGGGCGGGCAGGTGGGGAAAGTAGTGAGCCCAGTCCTGACGGACCTCGGCGAGGAACGCCCTCTCGCTCGGTCGCCGGAGCAGGTGCCGGACCAGGGCGATGGTGAGGAGCTCGGCGTCGGAGCACGCTGGGGTTGGACCTGGGCGGCGGGGAATCGGCACGACGCCCGCGAGCAAGGCGTCGTCGACCAGGACGTAGACG
>DAOUBZ010000074.1:0-11394 GCA_034432515.1 Chloroflexaceae bacterium
AGGCGCTGATGATCTCGTGGACCATATCGCCGGTGCCCACCGGCACGGTGCTCTTGTCGATGATGATCGCGTCGCGGACCAGGTGCTGGCCAATACCTGCCGCCGCCGCCTCGACCTGGCTCAGGTCGGCTGCGCCATCCGGCCCCATGGGCGTGCCGACGGTGATGAAGATCAACTCGGCGTCAGCGATCGCCACCGCATAGTCATCGGTGAACGTGATGCGCCCGGCGCGCATATTGCGCTCCAGCAACTCTTGCAGCCCCGGCTCGTAGATCGTCGATTTGCCACTGCGCAGCAGATCGAGCTTCTGCAGATCGATCTCCACGCCAGTCACCCGGTTGCCCAGGTCGGCGAAACAGACAGCGGTAGTCAGCCCCACATACCCGGTGCCGACGACACAGATCGTGCGCATACGCAGTCAGCCCCTTCCTCTCACTGTTCCCCCACCAGCGATACCTCAGCGACGCGCGAGTCGTAATCGTGGCCGTTGGCATAGATCTCGATGCTACGCAGCAGCCGGAAGTCGGGCAACCACGGCTCATCGCGCAGGTCGAAGCTGATCGGCGCCCAGTTGGCCCGCTCCACGCGGATATACGTTACTCCGGGCTGGGTCACCAGCGGCGGCTGGTCATCGCTATCGCTGTAGACGCACACCACCCGCTCCTCCTCGGGGTCGGCGGGGCTGGTACGCTTAGCCACCAGGCGGATCATCACCGGGCACTCCGTCCCACGGTCACCGACATCGTTGAGCGACTGGTAGAGAATGCGCGCCCAGAGCGAAAAGTGCAACGAGCGATACTCCGAGATATCGATGCCTTCGCCGTTGGCACCGAGCTCCTGCTTGATACCGGTGGTAAAGCCGCTAACCTGATTGCCCGGGCGGTAGAACCAGGCCGCGATCCGCCGCTCGTCCGCGCTGCAACTCCCCTCGGCCACCTGCGGGCGGCAGGTTGGCGAGAGCCGGAAGTAGCCGCGCTGCTCCTCAGGCAGATCTGGCCCCGAGTAGACCCGCCAGGTGGTCGCGCGGGGCAGGGTCGGATCGTCAGCGCGGGTCGTATTGTTGTACTCCTCCTCGCTGAACTGGCTGAATCCCCCATCGCGCACCAGTTCCCAGCGGGCGGGCACCGCCAGGCCAGGCAGCCCGGCCGGGTCGATCACGACCCGCTCGCGCGAACGCAGTTCCACTGTGACGCCACTGGCGCCATAGACAATGGCCGAGCCGCTGCGCACTGCCACATCGGCAGCCAGCGCATTGCCGCCATCGGGGCGCAGCACCGCCCGTTCCGGGGCCAGTAGTTCGACGCTATAGCTCCCGCCGGGCGCGAGCGCAACCGACGCATCACCGAGGCGCACCCAGTAGCGCGCCCGGGTGTACCCGGCGTCGGGCTTGATATCATAGCGCACATAGCCGGTTCGCTGGCGGATCGCCACTTCGAGCGTGCCGCTGTGCCAGCGACTGGTGCGCAGCGTCTCGAGTGCGACATCGGTCCCCGCCCACAGGTCAAGCTGGCTATCGTCGAAGAGGCGAATGCTGGACAGTTGGCCGTAGCCGGCGGAGGAAGCGACACGCACCGAGTCGCCTTCCGCGAGGGCCTGTCCATCGTTGGCGCCCTGGTAGACGGTACGATTGCCTGGTCGCCAGGCGATCGACTCGGCCGGGCCGCGGACCACCAGGGTGGCCTCGCGCGGCACGGTAGCCGTGCGATAGACCTGGCGCACCGTCAGCGCGGCCCAGGCCACCAGCCCGGCAAAGAGCGCAAAGAAGAAGAGCAGCGTCAGCCAGGCCAGGCGCAGCGTCCGTCGCTGTGCCGCAGCCCGGGGTAGCGGCGATGGTTCGACCTGTTGCATAAACTCTGAACCTGGTGCTAATGCCCCGCCCGGGTCAGGAGCAGGGCCGCCGCGCCGAGGATGCCCGCGGCCTCGCCCAGGGTCGCCGGCACGATCGGCACCGCGCGGTAGAGATCCACCTTCACATGGGCATAGGCCACCGCGCGGGCCTGTGCCAGCAACCCGGGGTTATTGAGTACGACCCCCCCGCCGACGATCAGCAGCTCGGGGCTAAAAACGTGCAGGATCGACGCGAAGCCCAGGCCGAGCAGACGGGCCTCACGGTCCAGCAACGCCTGGGCCAGCGCATCGCCAGCGGCGGCGGCCGCCGCCACATCGGCCCCGCTGACCGTCGCCGGCGTCGCGAGCTGGTGCAACTGGCTAGCGGGGTGGCCGGGCATAGCTGCTGCCGCGGCGCGGGCCAGGGCCGTCCCGGAGGCCAGATCCTCCCAGCCCGTACCCTGCTCGTGGTCGAGGATCATAAAGCCCAGCTCAGCCCCGGCGCCCATGCGCCCGAGCAGCAGGCGGCCATCACTGATCACGCCGCCGCCGATGCCAGTGCTAACCGTGACATAGACCAGATCGCGACAACCGCGCCCGCCACCAAAGTGCCACTCGCCGAGCGCCGCCGCGTTGGCGTCATTGCCCAGTTCGACCGGCAGACCGCTGGCCTCGGCGACCATGGCCCGCAGCGGCACCGTGTGCCAGCCCGGCATGTTTGGTGGTGAGTAGACCATGCCGGTGGCCGGGTCGAGGGGCCCGGGCGCGCCGATACCCACACCGAGCAGCCTGCCCTCCGCGGGCAGGGCGTCCCGGGCGCGGCCAATCAGCGCGACAATCTGCTCGATCACGGCTGCAGGGCCAGCGGCGACCCGGGTCTCCGTCCGCTCGTGGGCCAGGATCCGCCCATCGGCGCCCACCAGGGCAACCCGGAGTTGCGTGCCGCCGAGATCGACGGCGATGACATGGTCCATGGCAGCGATTATAGCACGCCGGGGCCTGGCGCCGCCCTCGTGAAACCCTTCCCGGCCCGGTGGTGCAACGTCCTTGGGGCGAGCCCCCAACCCCAGGATACCCTTACGCCTTCCCGTCCCCACTGTCGCTCCACTCGGCCTCCACCCAGAGCGTCACCCGATCGGGGCGACGCTGCCGGTGCAATTCGGTCCGCAGCTGCGCCACCTCACGCTGCAGGGCCAGCATACGTTTGCGCATACACAGGATGACCAGCACTGCCTCGTGATCAAGCCCGAGATCGCTGATCAGGCGATGCATGCGGCGCAACTCGGCCAGGTCTTCTTCGGTCACGTCGGGCCCGGCTTCGAGCACACCCAGTTCCAGTAACTGCCGAAGCGTATCGATCGGCAGGCCAGCCTGTGCGGCCAGTTCATCGAGTTTGGTTCGATGCACCAGCATAGCAGTGCTCCTCCATACATGCCCGCGTTACGCAGCCCGCCGGCGGGCCAGATCGCGGAGCGTCTCTACTTCGGCATCGGAGAGCGCTTCGGGCATCACCAGCTTGATCCGCGCGAACAGGTCGCCTCGCTCCGTGGGCCGCTCAAGCTTCGGCATACCCTTGCCTTTAAGGCGAAACACGCGATCGGCGGGGGTGCGCGGCGGGATCTTTAGCTTGACGGCACCGTCCAGGGTTGGCACGCGGACCTCACCGCCGGCTGCCGCGCTGAGGAAATCCACCGGCACGACGATGGTCAGATCATCGCCATCACGCTCAAATTGCGGATGGGGTTCCAGTTCCACAATCAGGTAGAGGTCGCCCGGCGATCCGCCCCCGTGGCCGGGGCGACCCTGGCCGGCCAGCCGCACACGGGTGCCTGTTTGCACGCCGGGAGGGAGGCGTGCCTCAATTCGCCGGTCGCCAACCTGAAGCGAGCGGGTGGCGCCGTGAAAAGCCTCTTCGAGCGAGATGACAACCGGGACCTCCAGGTCGCGACCACGGCGCGGACGTTCTGGCCCGCGGGCCCGGGGCTGGCCGTAGATTGAACTGAAGAAATCGGAGAACGGACTGCCTTCGCCGAAGAGATCCTCGAGATCCTCGGGTGCAACATTGGTCGTATAGACGTACTGGCCCGGTGCGCTCTGCCACTGCGACCAGTTGAAATCACCGCTGCCACGCTGCTGCCAGTTCTGGTACTGAGTGCGAAGCTCGTCGTACTTGCGACGTCGTTCAGGATCGCCGAGCGCCTGATAGGCCTCGTTGATCTCCTTGAAACGCGCCTCGGCCTGCTTGTCGTCAGGATTCACGTCGGGGTGGTGCTGGCGCGCCAGGTTGCGATAGGCTTTCTTGATCGTCTGATCGTCGGCGTCGGGCGTCACACCGAGGATGGCATAGTAGTCTTTGAATTCCATTGGCTTGTACCGCCTGCAGTGCTTCACCTGGCGGGCCGGGTGCGGGAGCCAGCCTCCACCCGGCGCCTTCGCCACCGCTCCTATTATAGACACGTATGTGGCTGCGCCGCACGGTGCTTGACGCTTCTTCCGTGGCGCCACGCGCGAGGTGCGGAGGCGATGGTTGTAGGTTGTCACGCCCTCACCCGGTCACCTACGGTGGTCCGGTGTGGTATGATACGTTTACCGATTATCTGCACTTTCTGGCCTGGCGTGCCCCCGACCTCACCTGTCGCGGCCGCCGGGTCGCAGGCCGCCGACGATGACAGACGCCATGCTGATGTCCCTGCCCCGCGCCGACTTCGCCGCCTACCGCGCGGCCCACGAGCACGTTGCCTGCTACGATAGCTCGGCCCGGGGCCGGATCTGGATGCGCGACCGCGATCGGGCGGCCCTGCTGCATCGCCTCTCGACCAACCATATCGAGCGGCTCACCCCCGGCGCTGGCACCGAAACGGTGCTGACCACCCCGATCGGGCGGATCATCGACCTGCTTGATGTGTACTGCCTTGATGAGGCCCTGCTCCTGGTGACCAGTCCCGGGCGCGGGCCGGCGATCTACACCCATCTGCGCAAGAATATCTTCTTCAACGACCGGGTCAAGCTGGAGGATGCCAGCGCCTCGCTCGCTGAGTTGACCCTCTACGGCCCGCGTGCCGCGGCGACCCTCGCCGCCCTTGGCCTCCCCGGCGCCGATCTCCCTGCCCGCGGCATCGCACTGGCCACCTGGCAGGCGGCGCCGCTCTACGTCGCCGGCGCACAACCGCTCGGCGGCGCGGGCTACCGGCTCATCGCCCCGCCCGAGCCACTCACAGCACTCGGCGCGGCCCTGGCGGCAGCCGGCGCCGCTACGCTGGACGCGGCCACCCACGAGGTGCTCCGCGTCGAGCACGGCTATGGTGCCGCCGACCACGAACTCTCCCAGGAGTACATCCCGCTGGAGACCGGGCTGTGGAGCGCGGTGAGTTTCAACAAGGGCTGCTACGTTGGCCAGGAGATCATTGCGCGCATGGAGAGCCGTGGCCGTCTCGCCAAAGTGCTGCGTGGCCTGCGCTTCGCCGGCGCCCCCACGCTGCCCGCCGCGCCGGGCATGCCCCTGGCCCGGCTGGAATGTGAGGGCAAGGAAGCCGGCGATCTGACGAGCCTGGTTGAGTCACCGCGCTTCGGGCTGATCGGGCTGGCCTATGTGCGCACCGCCCACGCCGCGCCCGGCACACACCTGCTCGCCGCCGGCACACCGGCGACGGTCGTCGAACTGCCCTTCGGCGCCTGATCGGCGCCCGTCGCCCAGCGGCGACCCGAGGACTCGTCATGGCACGCATCGCCGCCAGGCGTAGCCACCGGCTGGAGCTCGAGCGCCAGCGCAGCCTGCTTCGCCGCCAGCAGGAGCGCGAACGGCGCGTGCTCAGCGCACTCTACAACATCAGCCTGGCCTGCCGCGATCGCGCAGATTTCCGTCAGATCTTCGAGCGTATCCAGCAGGAATTGGCGGGCGTTTTTAGCTTCGACGCCTGTTTCATCGCCTTGTGCGATGAACGCCCCGCGACCTTCAAGTGCGCCCTGCTCGTCGACCAAGGGGTGAGCGAATTCGCCGAACAGGTTGAGCATGGCCACCTCGCCGGCGTCGTTGTCACCAACCGCCAGCCACTCCGCTTCCGCGATCTGCAGGCTGAGCACGATCCGGCCACTCCACCGATCCCCTTCGGCCAGCGCGAGCAACGCCCCCGGGCCTGGCTGGGCGTGCCCCTGATGATCGGCAGCGCGGCGATCGGGATGATCGCCATTCAGAGCTACCAGATCGGCAGCTATAATCAGACCCACCAGGATCTGCTCCAGCGTATGGCCAATGTCATTGCGGTCGCCCTGGAGAACCTGGCCCTGGGCGAGCACCAGGACCGTCTGAGCAGCGCCCTGGCCGACCAGGTCGCCGCGCGCACCGAGGAGCTTGCGGCGCTCAGCATGATCGCCTCGGGCCTGGTGGAACGCCGCCCGCTCGCCGAGACGCTCACCCGGGCGCTCGACGTGGTCCTCGGGCTGTTTCGCCTCGAAGCCGGCAATGTGCGCCTGCTCGATGAGGCCCGCGAGCACCTGGTCCTCGTTTGCCAGCGCGGTTTCCCGGCAGAGTACGAGCGTCGCACCTGGCGCTCACCGCTCGTCAGCAGTCCCATCCGCTCGGTTGTTGAGACGGGCGAACCGATCATCGTGAGCCGCGACTGGTACGTGCGCCGCCGTGGCGGCGACCTGCCGCTGGAGGTTTTCCCCCGCTTCGAGTGCTCGCTGATCTTGCCGCTCTTCACCGGATCGACGGTGATCGGCACCCTCAGCCTGTTCGGTTTCGCGCCCCGTAGCTTCGCCGATCACGAGATCAGCCTGGCCCGCTCGGTCGGCAACCAGATCGCGATCGTGGTAGAGAACAGCCGCCTGCTCGATGAACGTGAGCGGCAGATCGCCGAGTTGCGCGCGCTTGGCGAAGTGGGGCGCGCCGCCTCCACCGCCCACGATGTCCGCACCCTGCTGCGCCAGGTCCACGACGCGCTCAAGGCTTTTCTGCCGCTCGATGTCTTCTCATTGGTGGTGTACGACCACGAGCGTGCGGTTGTCGTCCACGGCCTGACGATTGACGAGGACCGGATCTACGAGTACTGGACGGGCGAGCCGCCGCCGCCACGCTCGTTCAGCGCCCATATCCTGCATACCGGTGAGGGCCTGCGTTTCAGCGACGTGCCCGCCGAGATCGCCGACCACCCCGATCTCGCGATCGTGCTCACCGGCGCCAGGCAGCCTGCCCGCTCGTGGCTCGGGGTGCCGCTGCGGGACCGCGACGGGCGCATCATTGGCCTGATCAGTGTCCAGGCGTATACGCCGGGTGTCTTTGGCTTCCGCGACGAGACCTTCCTGCACAATGTCGCCGCCCAGGTGGCCCTGCACATCCAGAACGTGCGCCTGCTGCTCCAGCGCGAGCGCCAGATCGACGAACTGGAGGCGATCGGCCAGATCGGCAAGCTCGTCACCGCCTCCTACGACCTGGACAAGATGCTGGGCGAGATCTACCGGGTCTTCAGCGACCTGCTCGGCGCCTCGGTCTTCGCGCTGCTCATCTGCGAGCCCGAGAGCGGGGTGATCACCAATGCGGTGTTTGTCGAAGTGGGCGAGTGGATGCCCCTCGATCTCGTTGGCCGCCGCGTCACTCCTGGCTCGCTAAGCCACTGGATCCTCACCCAGCGCGAGCCGCTCCTGTTCCACGACTTGCTGCACCAGCGCGATGAATTGACCCGCCGGGGCCTCACCCCGCGCCCGGTCGGCCCGGCCAACCCGGTGCGCTCCTGGGCGGGCGTTCCCGTCGTGGCCCGCGACGGCGAGTTGATCGGTGTGCTCTCGATCCAGGACTACCGGCCCTGCCGCTTCGACGGTGGCACGATCGACTTTCTGAGCCAGGTGGCGAGCCACGTCAGCCTGGGCGTGCAGAAGGTGCGCCTGTTCCAGGAGCGCGAGCGCTTGCTGGTCGAGGCCCGCTCGCACGCCGAGGCCGCCGAGCGCCAGGCTCACCGCCTGGAACTGGTCAATCGGATCGCCTCGGTGCTCTCCGCCCGACTCGATCAGCAGGAGATCCTCGAGATCGCCGCCCGCGAACTGGTGCAACTCTTCTGGGCCGACCATACCGGCACTGTCCTGTTCACCACGCCGGATCAGGGCGCGGTCGTCGCCGAGTATCCCGAGACCGGCATCGTCGGCACCCTGATCGGCCTGCGCAACAACCCGCTGGTCAAGCGGCTCAAGGCGACCCGGCGCCCCGTGGTGATTGCGGACATCGAGTGCGACCCCCTGGCTGACAGCACGCGCGAGCGCTGGCGCGCCATGGGCATCACGTCGATCGTCATTCTGCCGCTGGTCAGCCGCGACCGTGTGCTGGGCTCGATCTCGCTCGACAGCTTCGGCAAACAGCTTAGCTTCAGCGACGAGGAACTCGACCTGATGCACACCGTGGCAACCGCGATCGCTACCTCGGTCGAGAATGCTCAACTCTTTGCCGCCGAGCAGGAGCAACGGCGTACCGCCGATACGCTCCGCGAGATGGCCCGTGTGCTCAGTTCCTCGTTCGACCCCGACGAGGTGCTGCGGCTGGTGCTCGGCGAACTGCAGAAGGTGATCGCCTTTGATACTGCCTCGATCATGCTGCTCGATGGCGACCAGTTGCGCCTGGTAGCGGCGCGGGGCCGGGTGCCTGAGATCGAGCCGCGCAACGCCGTGCTGCCGCTTGAGGGCAGCGGCGCGGGCGAAGTGGCCCGCACCGGCGCGCCGTTGCGCTACATCGCCGGGGAGAGCGAGGTGCCCTGGATGCAGTTGCCGACCTCGTCGAATATCCACTCCTGGATCGGCGTGCCGCTGATTGCCCGTGGCCGCGTGCTCGGCGTGCTCAATATCGACTCGCGCCTCCCGCTTGCTGGCAAGGGCCACGATCAATACGTGGGCCGTGTTTTCACCGCCCGTGACGTCGAGGTTGCCCGGACCTTCGCCAACCACGCCGCGCTCGCGATCGAGAACGCGCGCCTCTACCAGGAGTCGGTCGCGCGGGTCGAGCAGGAACTGGAGATCGCCCGCCGCATCCAGGCCAACCTCTTCCCCAGCCAGCTGCCGACGGTGGCCGGGCTGGAGCTAGCCGCCCGCTGTCTGCCCGCTCAGGAGACCGGCGGCGACTTCTACGATGTGGTCGACCTGGACGGCCGGGTCGGAGTGATCGTTGGTGATGTGAGCGGCAAGTCGCTGCCCGCCGCGATGCTGATGGCGGTTGCGCGCTCGACGGCTCGCTCCGAGGCGCGCAACCACGCGACGCCCCACGTGGTGCTGGCAGAGATCAACCGCTGGCTGGTCGATGATGTGCCGCGCAACAGCTTCGTCGCGCTCAGCTACGCCCTGGTCGATCGCGCACGTGGCCGGCTGGTGCTGGCCTCGGCGGGCCAGTTGACCCCGCTGCTGCGCCGCGCCGACGGTAGCACCTGCTTCCTCGAAGGCCCGCCCGCCCTGCCGCTCGGCCTGACCACGCAGATCGAGTTCGGCGAGTTTGAGATCGAGCTGCAGCCGGGTGACACGCTGCTCTTCTACACCGATGGCATCGTCGAGGCCCACGATCGGCGCCGCAATCTCTTCGGCTTTGAACGCCTCGAGCGCCTGCTGCAACACTGGGGCCACCTCCCCGCCAACCAGTTGCTCGAACAGGTGCTCGCCGAGGTCCACGCCTTCAGCGAAGCTGTTCCCACCCACGACGACATGACGATCGTTGTGGTGCGGGTCACCGGGAATTAAAGATGGAGACCCCTATGTTGACCATTATCGTTCCCCTCGATGGCTCGGCGCTCGCCGAGCAGGCCCTGCCATACGGACAGCTGTTGAGCAGGCTGCTCGGCGCCCCCGTGCGCCTGATCGCCGTGGTGGCCCAGTCCGAGGTGGACGGACTGGTGGCCGGCAAAGCTGCCCTTCAATCCACCCTCGGCGGCGCGGAGGCGGTCGGCTTTGAGCGAACCCGGGTCGCCCGCGAGGTGCTTGCCGAGCGTGCCCGGGCCTATCTCACGCGCCACCTCGAGGCGTTGCGCGCGGCTGGCGTGCAGGCTGACGACGACGTGGTGATCGGTGAGCCGGCGGAGCAGCTGTGCGCGGTGGCCAGAGCGGCCGGCGAGGCGCTGCTGGTGATGGTGCCCCACAGTTACGACGGAAACACCGCTTCTCCCTCGACCAACGTCACCGATGCCGTTATCGAGGCCCACGTCGCGCCGGTCTTCGTGGTGCGCAGCGCCACTGTCACGCTGACCACCGGGGTTGCGCCGCTGGCGCTGCGCAAGATCCTGCTGCCCATCGATACGCCGGAGCGCTCGCAGGCAGAGGTCACGTGGGCCGTACGCCTCGCCCAGGCCGCCGGCGCCGAGATCCTCGTGCTGCACGCTGATCTCATGGTGGTCCACGATCCGTCGATCGGGGTCGACGCGCGCGAGAAGCTGGCGGAGGCGCTGCGTACGCTGACCACCCACACGGCCCGCGACCACGGGGTCACCGTGACGCCGGTCGTGATTGGCGGCGTCACGGACACCACCATTCTTGAGGCGGCCGGGCACAACGGCGCCGACCTGATCATCTTCGGCATCGAACCGCAGGGCTGGCTGCGGCGCCGGCTCCTGGGCAGCGTCTCCGACAGTGTGCGCCGCGCCGCGCCGATGCCGGTGCTGATCGTGCCGCGCGACGGCGGCTCGCGTTAAGACGATCCGTATGTCACTCTCGGTGATCCATCCTGCGGCCCTCTGGCTCCTGGTGCTGCTGCCACTGCTCTGGCTCTTCGCCTGGGCGACGCGTGGCCCCAACTGCGCGCGGCTTGGCCGGGGGCGCTACCTGGCGCTGATCGGCCTGCGCAGCCTCATACTGGCTGCACTGGTGCTGGCGCTCGCCGGCGCCCAGGTGGTGCGTGCAGTGAGCGATACTGCCGTGGTCTTCCTGATCGATGGCAGCGACTCGGTCGCCCCCGCACAGCGTGAGCGCGCCCTGGAGTATGTGAATGCCGCGATGGCGGCCGGGCAGCCCACCGACCGTGCCGCTGTGGTGCTCTTCGGCGCCAGTGCCGCGGTGGAGCGGGCCGCCCAGCCCCCGGCGCCCCTGAACCGGCTCAACTCGCTGGTGGTGGGTAGCCGCACCGATATCGCTGAGGCCATCCAGCTGGGTCTGGCGCTGCTGCCCGCCGACACCCAGAAGCGGCTGGTGCTGCTCTCCGATGGCGCCGAGAATGCCGGTAGCGCGCTGGAGGCGGCGCGCCTCGCCGCCCTGCGCGGCGTGCCGATCGAGGTGGTGCCACTGCCCCCTGAGCGCGGCCCCGATGTGCTGATCGTCGGCCTTGCTGCGCCGGCCAGTGCCCGCGAGGGCCAGGAGGTGCCGCTCAGTCTGCAGATCCTGAGCGATGTGGCCGGTCCGGCCCGCGTCGAGTTGCTCGCCGATGGGCAGCTGGTGGCTGCCGAAATGCTCACCCTGAGCGCCGGCGACCAGACCCTGCTGCTGCGCGTGCCCGCCGGCGAGGCCGGCTTCCGCCGCTACGAGGCGCGGATCACTGCGGATGCCGATAGCCAGCCGCTCAACAACAGCGCCGGCGCCTTCACCCAGGTCGAGGGGCCGCCGCGGGTGCTGCTGATC
>DAOUBZ010000075.1:0-6784 GCA_034432515.1 Chloroflexaceae bacterium
CTGGCAAGCAGGACAAGCCGCACATAAAGCGGTTGTATGGACGTCGACGGTCACGCGTTCTGGCAGGAGCTCGGCGGTGCCGAGCCTCAACGATGAATGACCTGCGAGTCCTCGACCGTGAACACGGTGTCATCCTCGCCCACCACGACCCAGACAGGCTGGGTCATCGAGCGCAGCGACGCCACGCCGTCGTACTGCGCGATGCCGCGGTAGACGAGCAACCAGGCCCTCAGCGTGGTGTGCTCGGCGTCCGAGACAAGCCGGCTCGGCTCGATGTCGCGGGTACCCTTGAATGTCTGCATGTCGGCGTGGAGCAGCCGCCGTCGCTCGTTGGGCAGCAGCTCTAGCACTCGCCCGACCAGCCCGATGAGCCACGGAGTTCTGGCGGCCACCCAGCAGGGCACGCCGGGGGCATGGGCGGCGGTGTCGATTAGCAGGTAGCCCCTGCTCAACTGCGGGTGGGCGCGGTGGAACATCGTCGCGACCATGCCGCCGCAGCAGTGGCCGACGAGGATGAACTCCCGGATCGCCAGTGCGTCGAGCACGTCGTAGACGTCCTCGGCGAAGCGCTCCAGCCGGTAGTCATCGGTGCCCAGGGGCCGGTCCGAGTAGCCATGCCATGGCCCCGCAGGTCCAGGGCCAGGGTGGAGTAGCCCGCCGCGTGGAGCGCCGGGTACTGCACCTGCCAGGCCAGGTGGTCGCCGCCGGCGCCGTGCAGCAGCACGATCGTGTGCGGGCCGCGGCGGCGCCAGTCGGCGAAGATGCGCACCCCGCTGTGGGTAGTGATCAACCGCTGGGTATCGGGCCCCCTGCGTCCACCACGCCCAAGGTGGCCCTGCGGGCGTCGTCGATGGCGGTCTCGACGAGCTGCTCGGCGGGGAGCGGCTGGTGCCGCAGCGTCGCGCCGGCTGCCTGGAGCACAGCGGCCACGGCAGGTGCGCCGTGGTGAGCGACCGAGGCGATCAGCATGGTCTGGCCCGCGGGCAGCGCCGCGGCGGTGCGCCGGAGGTCGGCGTTGCTGAAGGCGAGGTTGACACCACGGGCGACGACAAGGCCGGCCAGGGCGCCGATCAGCCCGCAGACGAGCGCGCCAGGACCGCCCACAGCGAGCACCCCGACCAGCGCCCCGGCGCGGAACACCGCCTGGCCGGCGTCCGCGCCCTGGTTGATCAAGACGGCGAGGATGCCCACGAAGAGGCCCAGGACGCCAAGGACGATCATGCCGGTCAGCCCGCCGGCCCCTAGACCAAAGAGCGCGCCCTGGCCAACGGTTAGATCCTCACTCTGACGGATGGTCGTGCGCCCAGCGTCGTCGCGCGCCACGATCGCCAGATTCCCGGCGCTCATCCGGCCAGGATCGCGGCGCAGCCGTGCGAGCGCGCGCGCAGCGTAATGGGCCTGCTCCACGCTGTCGAACGCCGCCACCACCACGTCGCGCTGACGCGGATCAACGGGCAGCGCAGCAGGCGTCACGGGCCGATAACGCCCGGAGAGGGCTCTGTCGCGCTCGTAGGCGGTCGCGGCGAAGTGTGCCGCCGGGTCGTCGGGGGCAACTGCCGCCGACTCATGCTCCGCCGGCTGCATGAGGACGCCACCGGCCAGCGCCAGCAGGTCGCCGATCGGCCGGTAAGCCCACCCAGGCACGCGGGCGACAAGGGCCGCCTGGCCGACTGCCAACTCCTCGCCGAGCACGTAGAGCGTGCGGCTGGAGAGGCCGAAGTTTAGCAGCAGTGCCGCCAGAGCGCCGAGGCCCGCGCCACCCAGGGTACAGGCCAGTGCGGTCAGGCCGCTGGCAAAGGCCGCCACCAGCGCGATGCCGGCCCGCAGCTCGCGCTCGGACAGGTTGCCCACGCCGTCAAGGGAGGCGCCGACGGCCAGGAGCCCCGTGAGCGGTGCCAGCAGCAAGGCGCCGAGCAGCGCGCCAACCAGGAGCCCAAAGCGCGCCCCGGCCGCGACACCGACATCGCCATCCTGTTCGAAGCGGATGTCGTTAGTCGCCGGCCTGGTGACGACGGCGATGGAGGAGATGCGGCCAAGCTGGAGCTCGCGCTGGAGCTCGCGCAGGGCCCCGCGGGCCTCCCGGGCCACACCCGGCCGCTCGAAGAAACAAACCAGTGCTTCCTTCACCCGTGTGATCCTCCGATCAGACACCTCGGTAGTTCGGATCTGCTCGCTCACGCCTTGAGATGGGTGACGAGCTCCAGCATGATGCGTAGCTCCTGAGCCGAGCTGTCGCGTGGAAGCACCGCGTCGGCCCCGGCCTGCAGCATCGCGTCGGCCTGGAATTGAGATGAGACGAGAACCAGACAGCGCGGCGGGCTCTGCGCGGTTTTGATGGCTGCCAGCAGCGCCTCGACCTCGTCGGGGAGCAGGTTGGTGTCGATCACCACCAGCGTCGGATGATGGGCTATGATCTGGTGCAGCGCATTCAGGGCATCACCGGCCGAGGTGAGGATCACGACCTCGGGGTGGAGCGAGAGCGCCGTCCGCAGCGCCTGCTGCATCACCCCTGGCCGCGAGACCACGATTGTCGGTATCGTCTGCTGGTGTCCCATCCCACTTACCTCCCACCGTCGAAGCACAGCTAAACACCTGGCCCCCTCCACATGGAGGGGATCAACCCAGGCCCTGGGCGCCGACCTGCTCAGCTCGTGGGGGCGAAGATGAGCGTGCCGCCGTCGGCCGCAAGATCGATGTGCAGGTTCTCGCCGACGAAGAAGTAGCGCGCCCCGAGGGGTAGCAGCCTGAGCAGCTGCTCGCCGCGCGCCCCGGGGGAGCAGGCGGCCGCTGTCACCGGCCCGAGCTCGATCGTCAGGGCGCCCCCCTCGCCCTGGTAGGTGCCCGCGGCCTGGTTACAATCCGCCGTGATCGCCAAGGTCGCGTCGCCGTTGAAGGTGAGCCGGTAGCTCGCCGTGCTCTCGACGGCGAACTGCTCGGTCGGCCCGTTGTACGCTACCCACTGCCAGGGCTGCGCGCGCAGCCGCACCAGCTCCTCAGTGGGCGGCGGGACACCCACGACCGGCGCCTGCCTGGCGGCGTCGATCTGCGCGATGGTCGCGTCGAGGTCGGGCACGAGGCGCACCCCGAGGGCCTGCTCGAGGGCATAGCCCACGGCGAGCAGCTGCCCGTCCGCCAGGTACGGGCCGGTGAGGTAGACCCCGGCGGGCCCGGTGGACGCGCCGCTCGTATCGGCCCCCATGCCGATCGGGATGTTGAGCGCCGGCACGCCGGCCGAGCCGGCGTTCGCGTAGAACGTCCCGGCCATCAGCACATCGACGTCGTAGGTCTGGAGCACGCCGGTCATCCACGCCTCGGCGCGCGCCCGGGCCTCAGCCACGGCGGCGGTGTACTCCTCGGCGGTGATGTCGGTGGCTGCCGCCGCCTCCACGTAGCGCTGCCCGTAGGGCGCGCGGGCGGGCGCATCCTCGCCCACCACCGCCACCGCGTCGGCCAGCGACCTGATCGGGGCGGGCGGCTCCATCGCGCCAAAGAGCCGGCCAACGCCGTCCTGGAAGCCGTAGGCTATGAAGGCCGTGTAGCTGTCGGGCGACAGCTGCGGCAGCTCGCTCTGCTTGATCGATACGACCTGGATCCCCTGGCCCTCCAACGCGGCGATCTGCGCCCTGGTGGCGCCGTTAAAGCCGTACGCCGGCGCCTGCGCGAGCAGATCCAGCGCCTGCTCCTGCTCCTCGGGGGAGGCCGAGGTAAACTTGTCGCCGAACAGCACTGCGGCGAAGAGGTCGAACCGCACCACGCCCACGCGCAGCTTGCGCGCCTCCTCCAGGTTGAGGAACCGGGTAAAGTCGGTGCCGGCCAGGGCGGCGGCATCGGCCCCACGGGGCTCGTTCGGGTCGGTGGCGGCCAGGGCTGTCAGCAGCACGGCCACGTCGGTCACCGAGCGGCCCATCGGTCCGGCCGTGTCGAGGCTCGGCTCGAGCGGGATGATGTAGTCGCCGCTGACCAGGCCCTTGCTGGGGCGCATGCCGATCACGCCGTTGGCGCGCGCTGGCTGCACGAGCGAGCCCGCCGTCTCCGAGCCGACGCTCACCGTGGTCAGCCCGGCGGCCACCGAGACGGCCGAGCCCGAGCTGGAGCCGAGGGTGTCGTAGGGGCCGTGGGGGTTGCGGGTCTGCCCGCCGAGGGCCGAGAAGCCGTTCGGCATGCAGGGGTCGGTGTAGTTGGCCCACTCGGAGAGGTTGTTTTTGCCCAGGATCACCGCACCGGCCTCGCGCAGCTTGGTGACCAGGAAGGCGTCGCGGCTCGCCTGCCAGTCCTTCAGGGCGTAGTTGCCGGCGGTGGTGTGCATGCCGTCGCCGGTAGCGATGTTGTCCTTCAGGAGCACCGGGATGCCGTGGAGTGGGCCGCGAACCGTGCCGGCCGCCCGCTCGGCGTCACGCTCCTGGGCGGTCGTCAGGGCCGTGGGGCTCAGCTCCATCACAGAGTTCAGGCGGCCCTCGTCGTAGCGCTGGATGCGCGCGAGGTAGTGGAGCACCAGCTGCTCTGAGCTGAGCTGCCCGCCCGCCATGAGCGCCTGGAGCTCGGGGATCGACTTGCCGGCCACGGCGGCGTCGAGCGCCGCGGCCTGCTCGGGGCTGAAGTTGAGCAGCGCCGTCGCGAACGGGCCGAAGTCGAAGGGCCGCTTCACGCTCACCGCCGGGTCGGGGATCGGGTAGGTGCGCTGCGGGCAAGCGGCCGAGATGGGCTTGAAGCGGTCGGCGTTGCGCTGGTAAAGTGTGTCGAGCATGCTCGCGCCGGCGGCGGGCGTGGTAGTTCCAGCTTGCATCGTGGTTGGCTCCTGGGCGGCTGCGGGGGGCTGCGTGGCCGCGGGAGGCGCGGTCGGAGGCGGCTGCGCCGACTGGCTGCAGGCCGCCAGCAGGAGCGCGGCGATCAGGACGAGCGCAGCGTTCTTCACCATACGAAAGCTCCTTCAGTCGAACATATAGCTGTAGGCGGCCTTCTCGCCGCGCAGATCGACGACCGACCACTGCAACAGCGGCCAGGCGGCCGGCGCGATGATGCGGAAGACCCAGTGCTCGTCGACGGCCTCCCCGTACTCGGGCACGAAGCGGTACTCCGGCTGCTGGAGCGTCGCTTGCGTCAGCAAGACGATTCTGGCCTCGGGGTCGTCGGCAAGGACTCTGCGCAGGGCCTCGGCCACCTCGGCATCGCTCGGGTTGGCGCCGAGGCCATAGCTGTCGGGCGAGCTGCGCACCACGTCCATAGACGAGTCGTGGCCGTTGTCGGGGCTGCCGCTGTCGCCGCTGAGAAACGCCTCAAGCGCGAGGCGCAGCGCCTCGGCGAAGGCGCACTTGCCCTCGGCGCGCCGCTCCAGGGCGGCGATCCCGTCCTCATCCGCGATCACCCGCAGGCCTGGCAGGCCCAGCGCGGCGAGCACGACCCGCACCTGCTCATCATCCTGTCGCTCCATCTGCGCACCTCCAGCCTTTGTGTCGTCGTGTCGCAGCACCATGGCAACTCCGCCTGACCGCGCGCCTCCGGTCTCGTCACCGCTGGGCGGGGGACGCGGCAGCAGCGCTGGGCCAGCTGTTGTTGGGCGGCGTGGCGTCCACGAAGATCCCGCCGTCCAGCGTGACCGAGGCCGGCTCCTTGCCGCCCGCGAGCGTGATCGTGGCCGTCTCGGGGTTCTCGCGCCAGATCGCCGGGCTCTGACGGAGCGTCTCGCTGGAGCCGTCGGCGTAGGTGACGACCACGTCGAAGGGGATGGGCGCGCCGCCCACATTGCGCACCAGCACCGTGGCGCCGCCGGACGCCGCCTCGACGCCCTCGATCGCCAGGTCCATGTAGGTGGGCTCGAAGAACCAGCGCTCGAAGAACCAGTTCAGCTCCTGGCCCGACACAGCGTTGAAGGTGTTGAACATATCCCAGGGCAGAGGGTGCTTGCCCTCCCAGCGCTCCATGAAGGCGTGGAGCGCCTCTTTGAACGCCTCGTCGCCCATCAGCTCCTTGAGCGCCAGGTAGGCCACGGCCGGGCGACCGTAGGCGTTGCTGCCCACGGGGCCGAGGCGGGTGGTGTCGGCGGGGTAGATGATCGGCAGGTCAACCCCCGGGATGGTCTCGGCCAGGCGCGACGAGCGGAAGTCGATAAAGATCTTCTTCGCCTCGTCCGCGCCAAGATCCTTGCTGATGAAGAGATACTCGAAGGCCGTTGTCCAGCCCTCGTCCATGAAGGGGTAGCGCCGCTCGTCGATGCCCATCGCAAAGGGGAACCAGGAGTGCAGGATCTCGTGGGCGGCGATCAGGCGACTGGTCACGCCCATCTTCGTCAGGCGCTCGGGAAGCTCGGCCTCGTCGTTCGCCATCATGGGGTACTCTTCGTCGGCGCCGCCGGCGAAGATCGTCATCTTGCTGTAGGGGTAGGGCACGCCCGGCCACTCGGTGGAGCCGAAGGCCAGTGCGTCCTTGCCGTCCTGGACCATGGTGGCGAAGTCCGTCGCGTCGGCCGGGTAAGCCGCCTGGACGCTGGCCCTGCGGCCGGTGGCCGGGTCCACCACCACGCTGCCGGCATCCCAGACCCAGCGGTCGCCGAGGCCGAGGGCGAAGTCGGAGACGTTGTCGGCCTTCCAGCGCCAGGTGACGGTGTCGCTCTGGGCGGTGACGAGGCCCTGCTGGGTCTCCTCGGGGGTCGCGATGGTGATCGTCTCGTCGCTGGTGAAGGAGTCGGCGAGGCGCCTGGCGTACTCGGGCTGGAGCACCTCGTCGGGGTTCTGCAGGTCGCCGGTTGCCCAGACCACAAAGTTCTTCGGCACGTTCACGCTCACCGTAA
>DAOUBZ010000076.1:0-8814 GCA_034432515.1 Chloroflexaceae bacterium
GTCAACGGCTCTCGTTTCGCGAATAATCGTCACCTTGATCTGACCAGGGTACTGCAGGCTCTCCTCGATCTTTTTGGCCACATCACGGGCGAGATGAATGCTAGCGAGATCATCTATCTGGTCCGGCTGGACCATCACACGCACCTCGCGACCGGCCTGCACGGCGAAGGCCCGTTGCACGCCGGGGAACGAGGTGGCGACTGTCTCCAGGGCTTCGAGGCGCTTGATATACAGATCCAGGGTCTCGCGCCGGGCGCCGGGGCGCCCACCCGAGATGGCGTCGGCAGCGATGACGAGAAACGCCTCCACCGTGGTAGGCTCCTCATCGTGATGATGGGCGGCGATCGCATGCACGATCGCCGGCGAGCGCCCCAGGCGCCGGGCAATGTCGGCGCCGATCAGCGCGTGGGGCCCCTGGACCTCGTGATCGACGGCCTTGCCGATATCGTGCAGGAGCGCGGCCGTCTTGGCGACATTGACATTCGCCCCCAGTTCGGCCGCCATATGGGCCGCCAGGAGCGAGCACTCCAGGGAGTGTTGCAACACATTCTGACCGTAGCTGGTACGGTACTTGAGCCGTCCCAGCAGCTTGATCAGGTCAGGGTGCAGGCCCTGCACATTGGCCTCATAGGCCACCCGCTCACCCTCTTCGCGCATGACGTGCTCGAGCTCGAGCTGCGTCTTCTGCACCACCTCTTCGATCCGCGAGGGGTGAATGCGCCCATCTTTCAGCAGCTTGATCAGCGCGACCCGTGCCACCTCCCGCCGCACGGGATCGTGGCACGACAGGGTCACCGCCTCGGGCGTGTCGTCGACAATGATGTCGACCCCGGTGAACTGCTCGAAGGCGCGGATGTTCCGCCCTTCGCGGCCGATGATCCGCCCTTTCAGCTCTTCGCTGGGCAGGTTCACCGTCGAGACGGTAATTTCTGCGACGTAGTCGCTTGCACAGCGCTGGATCGCCAGGCCGATCACCTTGCGCGCCGTCTTCTCGGCCTCATCACGTGCCTGCTGCTCAATCTCGCGGATGCGGCGTGCCGCCTCATCACGCGACTCGCGCTCGACCTGGGCCAGGATCAGCGCCCGGGCTTCGTCACGCGCAAGCTGCGAGATGCGCTCGAGTTCATCAACCTGCTGGTTTTTCAGCCGCTCAGCCTCCTGATGCAGCTGCTCGATCTGTCGCTCACGGCCCTGAAGCTGACGCTCGCGTCGCTCCAACCCTTCGAGCTTCCGATCGAGGTTCTCTTCCTTCCGTTGCAGGCGCTCTTCCTGCTTCTGCAGCCCATGGCGGCTTTCGCGCAACTCCGCCTCCGCATCATTGCGAATGCGCAGGGCTTCGTCTTTAGCCTGGAGCAGGATCTCTTTTTGCTGGGACCGCGCTTCTTCCAGCAGGAGCCGGGCCTCGGCGGCTTTCTGCTGGGCAAGGGAGTTGAGCCCTTTAGTGACATAGGCAACCCCCAGGCCGGCGCCGATGCCCAGGCCTACTACCAGGGCCAGCGCGGCCCAGAGTAGCTCTATCACAGTAGCCTCCTATGCGGTTGTTAATGTGCACGGAGCAGGGTAACACCCTTCGTGTGACCCTGATGTGCTGGTATGATCCGGTTATGGAGTTGATACCCCACAGGTAGGCTAATAATACTGATGTCGAGTCGGGCTGTCAAGAATTTCTCACCCCAACTTCAGGGCTTCTGCCACGATACTGCTGGCAAACCCGGGTACGCGGGCCTCCGGCCCGCAGGCGGGCGGGACGCCCGCGCGCGCGACTCTACAACAAAACGGTGCAGGCCTCCGGCCCGCAGGCGGGCGGGACGCCCGCGCACCCGGCGTGAGCAAAACGGGGTTTGCCAGCAGTATCATGCAACGTCCCTGGGACAAGCCCCAAACCCCTCAGCGGGCAGCGCAGCCGCCCCACGCCTCAGCTCGGCGCCGGGCAGGCAGGCAATCCCGGGGAAACGCAAAGGCCCCCACCACGACTGGTGGGGGCCCGCGGTCGTTGCTGAACGGCGTTAGACCGCCATCAACTCCTCGTCCTCGATCTGGGCCGGCGTCGCGACGGGGGCCGGGGCGCGGCGGGCCTCGCGGCGGAGGCGGTCCTCGATCTGAGCCAGCAGCTCATCGCTGTTCATCGAGACAGCCGCAGCTGCCTGGCGGAGCGACAGCGCACTGGTCCTATCGATACGGGCCTCACGCAGGAAGCTGCGGGCCTCGGGAAGCTTCTGGACGACCTGCTCCACGCTGATGTTCTCGAGATTGCCGTTGCGCATTGTGATCCCTCCTCCAGGTTCAGTGCTTCTGCAGTGACGCCCGGCTATGGCCACGCTGCCTTCACCGGGGTTGCGGCGCTAGCGCCGCGCTGTGACCTTAGTATAGCGCATCTTTTGTACGAAATCAACAAGCTAGACGGCTTTTCAATTGTACATTTTGTACAAATTGCGAGGCGGGATGCTGCATTTGCCCGCGACGGCCCTTGGGCGTAGAATGGGAGCAGGTCTTGCAATGCCAGGTAGCTACGATGGTGTAGAGGAGGTAGTCATGCAGTTCCAGCTCAGTGAGAACCAGCAGATGCTGCGCGACACGGTCCGCCAGTTCGTCGAGAAGGAGGCCGCGCCCAGCGTCGCCCGGCGTGATGAGGAGGGCATCTGGCCAACCGAGCTTGTGAAGAAGATGGGGGAGCTGGGCCTGCTGGGCGTGGCGGTCCGCGAGGAGTATGGCGGCGCCGGCCTCGATTATCTCTCCTACGCGATCGTGATCGAAGAGTTGAGCCGGGTCGACGCCTCACTTGGCGTGATCGCCTCGGTCAACAACTCGCTGGTTTGCCACGGGATCGAGAAGTTCGGCAGCGAGGAGCAGAAGCGCGAGTTGCTCATCCCCCTGGCCTCCGGGCGCATGCTCGGCGCCTTCTCGCTCTCGGAGCCGGGCGCCGGCTCCGATGCTGCCGCCCAGAAGACCACTGCGGTGCGCGACGGCGATGGCTATGTGATCAACGGCATCAAGAACTGGGTCACCAATGGTGACCATGCCGATACGATCATTCTCATGGCGATGACCGACCCGACGAAGGGCCACCGCGGCATCACCGCCTTCCTGGTCGATACCCACGCCCCCGGCTGTAGCATCGTCAAGGTGGAGCACAAGCTGGGCATCCGTAGCGCCCATAGCTGCCAGATGGCCTACGATAGCTACTATGTGCCGGCCTGGCGCCGGCTCGGCGAGGAGGGCCAGGGCTTCAAGATCGCCATGACCATTCTCAATGCCGGGCGCATCGGCATTGCGGCCCAGGCCGTCGGCATTGCGCAGGGCGCCTACGAGGCCGCGCTCAACTACACCAAGGTGCGCGAGCAGTTCGGCAAGCCTATCCACGAGTTCCAGGCCGTCGGCTTCACGCTCGCCGACATGGCCACCCGGATCAAGGCCGCGCGCCTGCTCACCTACGAGGCCGCCTGGCGCAAGGACCAGGGCCTCGACTATGTGAAGGACGCCTCGATGGCCAAGCTCTTCGCCTCGGAGACGGCGATGTGGACCGCCACCAAGGCTATTCAGCTCCATGGCTCCAACGGCTACTCCAAGGAGTATCCCGTCGAGCGCTACTTCCGCGACGCCAAGATCACCGAGATCTATGAGGGTACCAGCGAGATCCAGCGCCTGGTGATCAGCCGCGAGCTTACCAGGGACTGATCACGGAGGCTGAGGCCCGCTCGGCGCCCTGGCGCTACCACGGGGGCAGTAGCCGGGTCAACACCTGCACCAGCCGCGCCTGGGCGGTCGGCACCGGGTCGCTGAGCTCGACCGAACGCAGCCTGCCGCCCACGCGCGCCACGATCTCGTAGCTGTAGCCGTCGCGCGTGGCGCCGCTACTGCTCGCAGGTACACGGGTGAGCCCGCTGCGCAGGATCAGCCCCGCCAGCGCCCGGCAGGCGCTCGGCTTCAGATAACGCCGGCGACCCTCGGTGCCCGCCAGTGGCACCACCCAGCCATTCCGGTAGACGACGATCCCCCGCGAGCTGAAGCGCAGGCCACCGCTCTTGCGGAAGGCTACCAGTGCGCCCCCTGGCAGCGTCAGGTCGCCAGGGGGCGCCGCGTCCGCGGGCCGGGCGCCGCCAAGCGTCGTATCGTACGCCCCCGCCGCCAGCCCGCCGAGCGGAATGCCCGCCGCGGGGATGGCGGGCTGCTCGCGCTCCTCTTCCGGGTCGCTCATTGCACCACCATGCTCCTGATCACCCGCTCAAACTGCCGGCTGGCCCGCTGGTAGGCGGGCTCTGGCGCCGCCAGGGTGACATAGTACGACTGGTCGGCGGTCACAATGATGTACTCGCGCGCCTGCATCACCACCGGCAACGAGGCGCGTCGTGGTTCGTCGATCGGCTGCACCACGTAGGCGTACTCCGAGACGATGGCCCGCGCGCCGCCCACTTCGGTCTCGGCCTCGCTCAGAAAGTGATAGCCGGTGAGTTGCTGGCGCTGCTCCACGCGCCGGTCGAGCAGGGTCTGCAGAGTGGGTGGGCTCGCCGGATCCAGCGGGCGTCCCTCAACGCTCATGCTGGTCTTGGCGGCCGAGGGTGTGGCCGGGTCGACCACCGCCAGCAGCACGTCCGGGGGCGCAGCAACGCTGATCCAACTGGCGGGGTAGGCAAAGCGCAGTGGCGACTGGTCGTCCTGAAAGTCGCGGGTGCGGGTGGTGGTGTTGAGCATCACCAGCCCGCCCGCCAGCAGCAGGAGCAGCGTCACCAGGGCCACGCCCACATCCTTGGGCCACATTCGCAGGCGGTAGATCGGCTCGCGCCGGGTTGCCTCGCTCATCGTTGTCTCCCCGTCACCGGGTTATCCCGCCACCATGTCACCATGTCATGTCATGTCACCAGGCCACCGTGGCGCCCCCGCGTCGTGCCCCCGCGTCACGCCTCGTCGCCCCCTCGCCTCCTCGTCTCCCATCACCCCCTACCGCCCGGCGCGCCGCAGGGTCACCTCGGTGCTACGGCGCATGAGCGCCGCCAGGACCAGGAAGGCCACCAGGGCCACCGCCAGCCCCAGCAGCAACGAGCGCCACGGATCGACCTGCAGGCCGACGGCGCTGACCTCGCCGATCAGCCAGCTGAACACACCATTGAGCAGGGTCGCCAGCGCGAAGCCGGCAGGCACCCACCAGACCGGCTTGTGCGCGAACTTGGCCTCGGCCATGAACCAGCCCTGCAGGCCGCCAAACGAGGCCGCGGCGAGCGCCGTCGTCACCGTGGCAACCACCCCGGGGCCCAGGGCGACGCCGTCGTTGGCCAGCACGTAGTTGAGATTGGTGACCATCGCGATGCCCAGGCCGGCTACCGTGCCATAGACGATGCCATCCATGCGCTCGTCAAACTCGGCGGTATTGTAGACCAGCAGGCGCACGGCGAGATAGACGATGGTCTGGTAGGTCACGCCAACGATCAGGATGGAGGAGAGCAGCGAGGTGAGATCACTGTAGGGTGCCCACTCGCTCAGGCGGAACCATTCGCCGATGATGCGCCGGGCGAAAACATCGGTGAGCAGCGCCGCGAGCAGGAAGACGGCGGCCACCCGGTGTTTCGGCTCGGGCTCCAGCCGGTCCTGCTGGTAGAAGAAGACCAGCCACAGGGCCGAGGGCAGAATCGCCAGCAGGACCCCTGCGATGATCAGCCCCGGGCCGCTGATGGGGCCGATCAGGTTGGCTGCATAAGCTACCAGCGCAGCCAGGGCGGCGATGCCGACAAACTGGAAGGCCGTGGCGCGCCAGAAGCCGGTGTGCGGCCGGTTGACCACGGCAAAGTGCTGTGCGCAGTAGGCCCGCCCGCCAAGGGTCTGGTAGGGCGGCGTCAGCCGCTGATGGCAGATGCAGCACTCGATCGCGCTCGGATCATGCTCTGGCATAGTTCAGTTCCAGCCTGGCTTCGTGATGTCACGCGGCAGGGTTGCAGCGGTCACCTCCATCCCTCCACACGTCCTACCGCCCCCGGCGCAACTCGGCATCCACCCGGTACGGGTTGGTTGCATTGGCGGGGATGGCCAATTCCTGGTCGGCGATGATCGGGCGATAGCCACTGCCAAGCACGATCACGCTGTAGCTCTGGCCGCGGGGCACTGCCTGCTGGGTGCGGAAGATGCCCTGCCGGTCGGTGGTGCCGAAGGTCAGCACTTCGTTGGCCGACAGGGTATCATCGGCGGCAGCCTGGCTTGCGCTAATCCCTGGCCGGATGACGAAGAACTGCACGCCCTCGATCCCACGGCGAGTGCTGGCGTCAGTGATCTGCCCCTGGATGTAGACCAGGTCAGCACTGCTGGTTGGCGGCGCGGCCGGGCCCTCACCGGTGGTACAGGCTACCAGGGCCACGTCATCGACGAACATGCTCGAGACGTTGCCCCGCGGATTCTCGGCAGCGAAGACCAGCCGTAGCTCTCTGCCGGCCAGGCGTGAGACATCGAAGCTGCGCTCACGCCAGGTGTCGTCGCCGCTGCTGGAAGGGATCTCCTCGACAACCAGCAGCGGGTCGCCGTTCAGCGTTGCGAAGAGCGCACTGAAGCTGGCATCGGGCGCGAAGAGCCCGAACAGCCCGGTGGTTTCGGCATGCACCAGGCGGGCGTAGCGCAACTCGACCCGGGTGGCATTGGCGGGAATACGCACGTCCTGGTAGAGGTACTGGAGCGTCTCCTGGTCCTGCCCGCCGAGCCAGGCGCTGTAGCGACCACTGCGCGGCAGCTGGGTGTCGATGATCGGCGTATTGCCGCGCACGACCTCAACCCAGGCATCGCGCTGCTCGAAGCCGCCGGCGACGATGATATCGCTGCAGCCGGCGGGCAGCGCCGGGGCAGGGCGCTCAGGGGCGGGCCCGCCGGAGGGCACGTCGGTGCCATCAGAGATCACCGGGCCGCCCGGCACCGCCTGGTCGGTGATGCCGACCTGGGCGAAGGCCTGGCGCACGGCCGCCACCTCGGCGCCCTGGCCGTACAGGTCGGCGGCGGCGCGTGCGCTGGCGTTGGCCGCCTCAACAAAGTTGGCGCCGGGAGTCAGATACTGGCTCAGGGCGCGATAGGCGATCGGTTCGGTCTTATCGCGGCCGATGGCCTGGGCCAGCAGGTAGTGGGCGTGGTTGGGGATGCCGCTGTTGATATGCACACCGCCGTTGTCGGTCCGGCGCGAGTTGGGCAGGTTGGCATACTCAGCCATCGTCGCCGGCTGGCCAATGCCACGCAGCGGGTCACGCGGATCGTAGGCGCCCTCAGCGTTCGGATCCTGCAGACTGCGCAGGTAGGGGCGCGGATAGGGCGGCGACTTGATCACGTCTTCGCCGATCAGCCAATCTTCGCGGTCGATCATCGCGCCGAAGACGTCGGCGTAGGACTCGTTCAGCGCCCCCGACTGGCCCTCGTAGATCAGGTTGGCCGTCGTCTCGATGACGCCGTGGGTGAACTCGTGGCCCACTACGTCGAGGCCGTAGGGCAGCGGCTTGAAGATGCGCCCGCCGTCGCCGTAGATCATCTGGCTGTACTCGCCCACCCAGGCGGCGTTCTCGGCGTCCTGCGGATCACTGCCGAAGTTGACAGTGGAGACGAGGGCCATCCCCCGCCCGTCGATCGAGTTGCGCTGGAAACGCCCGAAGTAGTAGTCATAGACCTGGCCGGCACCGTCGTGGGCCGCCTGGGCCACCGGGTCGCGCGCGCGCTCGCCCTCGTCGATGATCAGGCGCCCGGGGATGCGTGTCGTGTTCTGCGCGGTGAAGGTGCGGCGCCGTTTGACCGGCATCACGCTGTCGATCGCGTGGACGACCACGGGCCGGCCGGCGTTGATGAAGTAGCTCCACTGGCCCAGTGGCGCAGCGGTGAGGATCGTCACCTGCCAGGCCAGCGAGGCGCTGCCCCGCTCGTCCACGTAGACGACCAGGCGCGTCTCCTCAGGGGCCGGCTGGATGGTGATCTTGGCCAGTTCGAAGGGCAGCAGCTGGTTGTGCTTGAGATCGGCCAGTGCCGTGGCCATGGCCTGCTCGGCGCTGATCGCGGGGCTGGTTGCAACCTCGATCTGCGGATGGAATTGCCCATTGACCGCTACGATCCGCCCCGCCGCATCGAGGTGGACGACCAGCTGGCGCCCGAAGACGGGCAGCCCCTGGTAGACCTGTTCGAGCCGCACGTGGCTGAAGCCGAGCTGCAGATCGGGCTCGAGGCGCAGCAGTTGCAGCTCCTCGGCGGCGCTGCGCAGCCCGAACAGCACCCGATTCTGGTCGAGGAAGCCCCGGGCGATGGCCTCGGGCTTGCCGAGCTCGGCAGCGGTGGGCTGGTAGGGCAGCCGGTCATCCGCGTGGCGCGGCATCACGAAGCGGGCCACACCGGTCAACTGGTCGAAGCTCGCGTCGAGTGGCGCCGTGCTGCGCGCCTGGAGCCTGGCCAGCGCCTGCTGCGCCGTCAGTTCGGCGTTGAGCGGGCCATTGTCTGGCGCTGCAGCCAGCGAGCGTGGTGCAACACGCGCGGCGTGCGGCTGCTGCGGCCAGATCACCGGCAGGACAGCCAGCAGATAGACCAGGGCCAGCAGCACCAGCGGGACATGCTGGCGGCGCAGAGTCGATAGACGTTTCATCTCGTGCTCGAGTAGGCGCGCAAGCATCGGCCGCGACGCGGGGGAAGGATGGCCCAACTATACCACACGCGCCGGGCGACTCGGTAGTACTACAACGAAGGTTGTCATTCCGAGCGAAGCGAGGAATCCCGGCGGTGATGCCATACCGAGACCCTTCGCTTCGGCTACGCCTCCGCTCAGGGTGACAGGTGTACGGCGTAGTGATGCGGCAGAAGGCCAACCTTCGTTGTAGTACT
>DAOUBZ010000077.1:0-2246 GCA_034432515.1 Chloroflexaceae bacterium
GCTTCGCCGGCACGCCGTTGTTGATCACCTTGTTCATAAAGTTCTCCATCAAGGTGACGGGGAGGAAGTCGGCAGTGCCGTGGAAGGCCAGCAGCGGCGTGCGCACCCGGTCGACGTTGTAGGCCGGCGAGTCGCGGCGGTACTCATCCAGGGCGACCTGGGGCGGCAGGCCCTGCATCCAGGGCGCCAGCGTGGCGAAGCCGCGGTTCCACTCGGAGACCAGATCGATCAGCGAGCACTGCGCGTGGGCCGCGTCGTAGGTGCTCGGGTGGCGCGTGATGCTCTGAGTGGTGAAGTAGCCGCCGTACGAGCAGCCGACGATGCCGACCTTATCCGCCCAGCCCCGTGCCCGCAGCTGGGCCACGATCTCGGCCTGGGCGTCGATGTCGATCTGGCCGAAGTTGTTGCCATCGACCAGCGCCTCGAAGCGCTCGGGGCCGATCCCGTAGCGCCCGTAGAGTGGCACGATGAGCAGACCGAAGCCAAAGTGCGGCAGGAGCGAGAACGGCGACTCGACCTTGGTGGACCAGCGATTAGGGATGGCGAAGGTCGGGCCGCCCTCCTGGTAGACGATGATCGGCAGGTTCTTCGGCGGGAAGGGCGCATCGCCCGGCATGACCAGGATGCCCGTGTGGGTGGTGCCGTCGCGCAGGGTGAAGGAGACCGGCTGCTGCTTGAGGTTCGTGCGCTGGGTCAGCGCCGCATTGGTCCAGGTGAGGCGCCGGATCGCGCTGCCGTCCCAGTTCATGCTGTAGAAGTCGGGCGCCTCACTCACCGAGCTGAAGCTAAAGAGCAGCCGGCGCGAGCCGTTGGTGGGCGTGAGTGTCTGGTAGGTGCCGGCGCGGGTGGCAAGGTCGCGCAGCTCGCCTGAGCGCAGGTTGTAGTACCAGGGCCGCCGGTCGAGGCGGTACTGGCTCTGGATGATCACCTCGTCTGGCGAGACGAAGAACGCCTGAAGCTCGACATCTGAAAGCTCGATCCGCTCCAGGCGCCGGATCTCCTGCAGCTCGCGGTTGTAGAAGCGCAGGCTTGAGCCCGAGCGGAACTGCTTCTGGTACAGTGGATAGCGCCGGCCGACGAGGCGGCTCGGCTGATCTACCTTCACCAGCAGGGTCTGGTTGTCGGGGCTCCAGCTCACATCGGTGTAGACCACCCCATCGCCGTCGACGGCCCGCAGGGTCTGGAGCTGGCCGCTGCCGAAGTCGAGGGCGATCAGTTGGTTGGTGGCGAAGTACGGGTTCTCGGCCGGGGGCAGGTTGCCCGTCACGTCGCGGTAGATCAGCTCGGAGAGCAACGCGCCGTCGTATCGGGCGCGGGTCACCGCAGGGTAGCCCTCGATGAAGGTGATCGCGAACAGGTTGCCGTCCTGGCTGAAGGCGGCGTTTTCGACGCGCGCGCCAGGAGTGAGGTTCGCGACCACCCTGGTTGTGCCCGTTGCACTGTCGCGCACGTACAGGCTCGTGAAGTTGGCAACGATATTGGTGGTGATTTCGTCAAGGGGGTTGAACATCTGTGCCAGGTCGACGATTGCGCTGGCCGCCGCGGTCGTAGAACCGTCTACGGTAGGCTGCGTCGCGTAGAGCACCCGGCGCCCGCCAGGCGACACAAAGACCGGGAAACCGCCCGCGGCGTCGAGCGGGGTTGCGGAGCTGGCGCCGCTGCGGCGGTCGCTGCTGATCAGGTAGGGCATAAATGTCGTCGGGTCGATCACATACTGGCCGAGCATGTCGCCATTCTGCCAGAAGTAGTTCGAGAGCGGCAGCACGCCGGGGATCACCTTGATCGGGACGGTGCTGCCATCGTTCAGGTTCAAGAAGAGCGGCACCGGCGCCGCCACCAGCACCGTCTGGTCGTCGGCGCTCACCGGGCTCAGAATGCGATGCACGCCGCCTGGCACGCTGAAGACCAGCTCGCGAATCTTCGCTACCTCCTCGGCGGGCAGCAGGTTGGGGATCGGCCCCTTTGAGCCGTCCACCAGGTAGATGTTGTTGCCCTCGTCCGTCACCGCCGGGTTGTCGCCCTGGGCCAGCGCCGGCGCGCTCATCGACGTCAGGGCCACGACAAGTGCGAGCAGCGTGAGTGTGAGTGTTCTTCGTCTCATAGATTTATCCACCAGCAAGCATGTACTTCACGTGCTCTAACTGGTGCATCCGCCAGGTCATTTGTCATGCTGAGCGCAGCGAAGCATCTCGGGCGGGACCCTTCGCTGCGCTCAGGGTGACACGGGACTTGCCGGATGCACCACT
>DAOUBZ010000078.1:0-16061 GCA_034432515.1 Chloroflexaceae bacterium
GCTGCACCCTGGCCCACGAGGCCACGGTGGGCCGCATCGGCGAGGAGCAACTCTTCTACCTGATGAGCCGCGGCCTGCCCGAGGCCGACGCGCTCTCGATGATCGTGCTCGGCTTCATGGAGCCGTTCACCCGCGAGTTGCCCATGGAGTACGCCGTGGAGCTCAACCGGCTCATCCAGATGGAGATGGAGGGCTCAGTCGGCTAGCAGGGACGAAGCATTCACCACCGAGTGGCACCCTTTCCCGTCACACGCATGTGGCGAATGCTTCGGCCTCACACCGTTGCCGGGCGACGAGGCGAGGACGCGAAGAGGCGGAGACGCGCGGAGGCGCGATCATCGTCTCGGCGCGTCCCGCATCATTAGCGAGGATCCTATGCCCAGTATCCAGATCGGCACCCTCGCCGAGCTCCCCGACGGCGCCGGCCGGGCCTTTGAGGTCGATGGCCGGCGTCTGGCCGTGTTCCGCGTCGGCGATGAGCTCTATGCGATCGATGATACCTGCTCGCACGCCGAGGCCTCGCTCAGCGCGGGCGAGTTTGACCCCGATGAGCTCTGCGTCGAGTGCCCGCTCCATGGCTCCAGCTTCGATGTGCGCACCGGCGTGCCCCGTACCCTGCCCGCCTTCGAACCAGTCGCCGCTTACCGCATCTTCCACGACGGTGACCTGATATTTGTTGAGTATCCTGAGTAAGAACTTGACTACAGACGGGGCGCGGGGTAGAATAGGGGTGAGGCGACGATCGGTCGAGCGAACAAGGAGCAGTTGATGAGCGGGTATGCCCACCCCGAGGTGCTGGTCGACACCACCTGGGTCGCCGACCATCTGCACGACCCGGCGGTGCGACTGGTGGAGAGCAACGAGGACATGCTCCTCTACGAGACCGGTCATATCCCCGGCGCGGTCAAGATCGACTGGGTGACCGACCTGAACGACCCCGTGGTGCGCGATTACCTGGATGCCGAACGCTTCGCCGCCCTGCTGGCGAGCAAGGGCATCTCCAACGCCACCACCGTGGTGCTTTATGGCGATAAGCACAACTGGTGGGCCACCTACGCCTTCTGGGTCTTCAAGCTCTTCGGCCACCAGGATGTGCGCATCCTCGACGGCGGCCGGGCCCGCTGGATCGCCGAGGGGCGCGAGCTGACCCGCGAGGTGCCCAGCTACCCGCGGGGCAGCTATGTGGCCCCCCCACGCGACGATACCAGCATCCGCGCCTTCCGCGACCAGGTGCTGGCTCACCTGAAACAGCCCGACGGCGCCCTGGTCGATGTGCGTAGCCCGCAGGAGTTCAGCGGCGAGCGCACCCATATGCCCGAGTATCCCCAGGAGGGCACGCTGCGTGGCGGCCATATCCCCACTGCGGTCAATATCCCCTGGGCCAGCGCAGTGCGCGAGGACAGTACCTTCAAAGATGCCGAGGAACTGCGCGCGCTCTACGCCGCCAGGGGTATTACCCCCGACCGCGACGTGGTGACCTACTGCCGCATCGGCGAACGCTCCAGCCACACCTGGTTCGTGCTCACCTACCTGCTCGGCTACCCGCGCGTGCGCAACTACGACGGCAGTTGGACCGAGTGGGGCAACAGCGTCGGTCTGCCGATCGAGAAAGGATAAGGCACACGGGAGTGGCGGAGGCGATGCGGGCGCGTCCTGGGTGCGACGTTACGGCCTGCACGCGCCGTGACCCACCGGCTCGCCGGGAGTAAGGTACGGTTCCTGGCATTGCCGACGTTACACCGCACCCGCTCGTATCTACCATGGACCACCAGGCGATCATCGACCGGCTCCTCGACCACTACGAGCATCCGCGCCACCATGGGCCGCTTGCTGACGCCGACGTGACCATGCCCGGCGGCATTCCTGACTGTGGCGATACTGTGACAATCTATCTCAAGGTTGACCCGGAGGGTGAGCGCGTGGCCGGACTCCAGTTTGAGGGCCAGGGCTGCAGTGTGAGCCAGGCCGCCGCCTCGCTCCTCGCCGAGGAGTTGCAGGGCGCGCCGTTGAGCGCGGTTGAGCGCCTGGACGACGAGAAGGTGCTCGACTTGCTCGGGCGCGAGGTGGTGCAGGCACGGCCCCGCTGCGCGACGCTGGCCCTGCACACCATCCAGGCGGCAGTGCACGCCTACCGGCGCCAGCAGCGGCACGGCCCGGCGGAGGAACAACGATGACCACGGCCCTCGATCTGATCGGCGCAACTCCGCTGCTGCGCCTCACGAACCTGGCCGGCGACCTGCCCCCCACTGTTGAGCTCTACGCCAAGGCTGAATGGTACAATCTTGGCGGCTCGGTCAAGGACCGCCCCGCGCTATGGATGATCCGCGACGGCGAGCGCCGCGGGCTGCTCCGCCCGGGCATGCGCATCGCCGACGCCACCAGTGGCAATACCGGCATCGCCTATGCCACCATTGGCGCGGCCCTGGGCTATGGCGTGACCCTGGCCCTGCCGGCCAATGCCAGCCCTGAGCGGCGACGCACGCTGCGCGCGCTCGGCGCCGAGCTGATCCTCACCGACCCGGCCGAGGGCATGGACCTGGCGATCGCGACCATCCGCGACCTGGTCGCCCGCGAGCCCGAGCGGTTCTTCTACCCAAACCAGTACAGCAACCCGGCCAATCCTCTGGCCCACTACGAGAGTACCGGGCCCGAGATCTGGCGCCAGACCGGCGGCCGGGTGACCCACTTTGTGGCCGCCCTGGGTACCAGTGGCACCTTCCTGGGGACCACGCGGCGCCTGCGTGAGCTGAACGCCGAACTGCAGGCGATTGCGGTGCAGCCCGATGGGCCTTACCACGCGCTCGAGGGCGTGAAGCACATGGCCTCCACGCGCCTCGTCCCGGCGATCTACGACCCGGCAGCGCCCGATGCCATCCTCGAGGTGAGCAGCGAGGCCGCCTTCGCCATGGCCCGCCGCCTGGCCCGCGAGTCCGGCCTGCTGGTCGGCATCTCCGCCGCGGCCAACGTGGTCGCGGCGCTGCGCGTGGCCCGCGAGCTCCACCACGGCGTGGTGGTCACCATCCTCTGCGATAGCGCCAACCGCTACCTCAGCGAACGCTTCTGGGAGGAGCCAGGCTTTGAACAGGGCGGGGGGATTTGAGTGGCAATGACCCTTACCATGTCCTCCGCCGCGGCGGCGGCGATCGCGGCCCACGCCGAGGCGACCTATCCCGACGAGTGTGTCGGGTTGCTGCTGGGCCACCTGGCGGGCGAGTGCACGCAAGCCCTGGTCGCCTTCGCGGTAGAGAACCGCTGGGCTGGCCAGCTGCAGCTCAGTGCGAGCGACGACCCCACCTCGCGGCGGGATCGCTTCTACCTCGACCCGCGTGACTACCTGCGCGCCGACCGGGAGGCGCAGGCGCAGGGCCTGGACGTGGTCGGCTGTTACCATTCGCACCCCGATGCGCCGGCCAGTCCCTCGGAGCGCGACCGGGTGGGCGCCCAGGCGCTTGGCGGATCGAGCTTCGCCTTTGTGATCCAGGCGGTGCGTCAGGGTCGTGCCGCCGAGCTCACCAGCTGGCTGCTGGTTGATGATGGCACGCGCTTTATTGAAGAGCCGGTTAGCATTGAATAGCGCGGGCGCAGGGCGCCCATACAGGAGAGCGAACGATGGCAGTGACAATCAGCATTCCCACCGCGCTGCGACAGTATGCCGGGGGCAACGCCCAGGTCAGCCTGGAGGCCGAGAGCGTGGGGGCGCTGCTGCGCGGTCTGGCCGAGCTGCACCCCGGCCTCGCCAGGCAGATCTTCGGCGATGATGGCCAGCTGCGCAGCTTCGTCAATGTCTACGTTGGCGACGAGGATATCCGCTACCTGCAGGGTGAGGCGACCCCGCTGCGCGACGGCGAGCACCTGTCGATCATCCCCGCAATCGCTGGAGGCAGCCGATGAGCAGGGTCGCGCTTTCACATGAAGAGATCGCCCGCTACAGCCGCCACCTGATTATGCCCGAGGTGGGCATGGAGGGCCAGCGCCGGCTCAAGCAGGGCAGCGTACTGGTGATCGGCACGGGGGGCCTCGGCTCGCCGCTGGCGCTCTACCTGGCCGCCGCCGGCGTTGGCCACATCGGCCTGGTGGATTTTGACGTCGTCGATGCGAGCAACCTGCAGCGCCAGATCGTCCACGGCACCAGCACGGTCGGCATCGCCAAGACCGAGTCGGCAAAACGGCGCCTGCAGGATCTCAATCCGCACATCGAGTTGACAATCTACGACACACAGATCACCTCGGCCAACGCGCTCGAACTGATGCAGCCCTACGACGTGATCGTCGATGGCACCGACAACTTCCCCACCCGCTACCTGACCAACGACGCCGCAGTGCTGCTCGGCAAGCCCAACGTCTACGGCAGCATCTTCCGCTTCGAGGGCCAGGCGACCGTGTTTGCGCCGCAGCAGGGCGGGCCGTGCTACCGCTGCCTCTACCCCGAGCCGCCACCCCCGGGGCTGGTGCCTTCGTGCGCCGAGGGCGGCGTGCTGGGCGTGCTGCCGGGGGTGATCGGCACCATCCAGGCCACCGAGGCGATCAAGCTGCTCACCGGCATCGGCGAGCCGCTGATCGGCCGCCTGATGCTCTACGACGCCCTGGCCATGCACTTCCGCGAGCTCAAGCTGCGGCGCAACCCGGCCTGCCCGGTCTGCGGCGAGGATCCGACCGTCCGCGAGCTGATCGACTATGTGCAGTTCTGCGGGATCGTGCCCGAGGCACCGCAGATCGGTGCTCAGTATGTGATCACACCGACGGAACTGGCCGCCTGGCTGGAGCGCGATGACCGGCCCTACCTGCTCGATGTGCGCAACCCCTACGAGGTGGCGATCGCGAACATTCCGGGCACCGACAAGCTGATCCCGGTGGACCAGCTGCCGGAGCGGATCAATGAGCTCGACAGCGCACGGGAAATCGTGGTCTACTGCCGCAGCGGGGCGCGCAGCGGGCGCGCGGTCGAGTTGCTCGTGCAGGTGGGCTTCCGCAAGGTGAAGAACCTGGAGGGTGGCGTGCTGCGCTGGTCCGACGAGGTCGACCCGAGCATGGCGAAGTACTAGACGCCCATTCGCAGAGCGTACACCGCCGCGAAGAAAACTGGCCCCCGTACGAACGCAGCGTGCTGCCTCCCGCTCCCTATTTTCACGTTAGCGTAGCAGGACAACCAGCAGCTGGGCGAGCACGATCTTGGCGATCGTAGCCAGCGGGTAGACAGTAGCATAGCCGAGATTGGGCATGTCGTTGCCGGTCTGCTCGCTGGCAAAGGCCAGCACAGCCGGCTGGGTCTGCAGGCCGGCGAGGAGGCCAATGCACAGGCCCATGGGGATCTTGAGCAGCCGGTGACCCACGAAGAGTAGCGTGATGGCGGCCACAGCGGTGATCAGCGTACCCGCGATCAGGATGCTGAGCCCGCCGCCCTGGGCGAGGGTGCTGACGAAGCTGTAGCCCGAGCGGGTGCCAACCCCGGCGAGAAAGAGTGTCAACCCGAGCTGGCGCAGGGTCAGATTGGCGCTGTAGGGCAGGCTCCAGACGATCGGCCCGCTGCGCTCCAGCCAGCCGAGTACGAGCGCCACGAGCAGCGGGCCGCCCGCAAAGCCCAGGGTGAAGACGCCGCCCCCTGGCAGTGGGATGGGCACCATGCCCAGCAACAGGCCGAGCGTTAGCCCCAGGCCGAGCGCGACGACATCGATCTCCGAGAGGCGGCGATAGGAGTCGCCAAAGTACTTGCTCAGATTGTCCAGGTTCTCGCGCCGGGTGACCACACGAACCCGGTCGCCCAGTTCGAGCACGGTATCACCGTGGGGCAGGATCTCGGTATCGCCGCGGCGCAGGCGGGTGATGATCGCACCCTGGGTATGGGGAAGGTCGAGCTCACGCAGGCGTTTGCCGGCCACCTCGGGGTTGGAGACGAAGACGCGCCGGAAGTCGAGGACGTGGCGATCCAGCTCCAGCGGCTCGGGCGCCGGTTCACCCAGCTGGGCGATGACCCGTTCGACTTCCTCGGCCGTGCCGACGACGCTCAGCAGGTCGTTGAGCCTGACGTAGGAGTCGCTGGTCGCCAGGCTAACGTGTCCATCGTGCTGGAGGCGCCCGAAGACCACGTCCCAGCGATTGGTGCGGGTGAGCTCGCCCAGGTTGCGGCCGTCAAACTCGGGGCGAGTGATGCGCAGTGTGCGGCTGACGAGACTCTCGGTGCCGAGGCCGAGCTCCGGCGCAGCGCGAGCCTCGGCGCGATAGTCCACCTTCCAGAGCCGCTGGAAGAGATAGATCGCCAGGATCATGCCGAGCACGCCCATCGGGTAGGTGACGGAGTAGCCGACCACCGGCTCGGCGAGCACGGCGTCGTTGAGCGCGCCCGCGCTACTGCGCTTGAGTTGCTCGATCACACTGGCGAGGGCAGGGGTATTGGTCAGGCTGCCGGCGAAGATCCCGGCGGTGATTGGCGCGCTCGTGCCGATCAGCAAATGGGCGACCACGGTGAGCGCGGTCGCGAGCAGCAGCACACCGAGCACGAGCAGATTGTCGCGCAACCCCTTGCGCTGCAGGGAAACGAAGAAGCCCGGACCGCTGCTCAGGCCGATGGTATAGACGAAGAGCACCAGGCCGAGCAGGTAGACGATCTCGGGGAGCTTCAGGTTCGGGTCGAGGGCGCCAAAGGCCAGGCCGACGAAGAGCACGGCGGCCACGCCGAGGCTCACCCCCGCAATGCGGATGCGGCCCAGCACATAGCCGATCGCTGCGACAACAAAGAGCAGCAGCAGCGGATTAGTGATCAACAGGGTTAGCATACCGGGGCTATGGTATCATACTTGATGCCGATGCATATGCATACACGAGGGAGCCAATGATCACCGAAGAACTGGTGCGCGCCGCGCTGAAGAACGTGGTCGACCCCGAGATCGGGCTGGATATTGTCAACCTGGGGCTGGTCTACCGCATCGACGTGCTGGAGGATGGGCGGTTAGTCGACATCGACATGACGCTGACGACCCCGGCCTGCCCGGCCGGCCCACAGATCCTCGACCAGGCGAAGCGCGAGGTACTGGCCCTGGGCGAGGTCTACAAGCAGCTGGAGGATGTGCGGATCAACCTGGTGTGGACGCCCTTCTGGAACCCGAGCCTGATGAGCGAGGAGGCCCGCGAGGAGTTGGGTTTCTTTTAGCGCGCAGAGCCGCGTGCTGGTGCTGCTAGAGCCACTACGGCACATCAGGGCGTGGGGCGCGCCCGGCGTGGCGTGGTGGCTCCAGGCCGAGCAGGAAGGCGAACTTGACCAGTTCGAACCAGGCGAGCGTGGCGCAGAGCATGAGGCCGAGCGCGCCGTCGCGCCAGCCGCCGAGGCGCACATAGCGGCGCCAGAACTCGCGGGCCGGGGCGCCAACGAAGTTGCGCAGGCGGGTACGCCGCCCCAGAGCGGCCAGTGTGCGCGCCTCGGCGAGGGCGTAGCGGCTCTGCTTGACCCAGAGTTCGTCGAGGCGCTCGATGTTGAGGTGCTGCAGGTGGCCGTGCAGGGTGGCTGTTGCGCCGTCGAGGGTCGCGACCTCGTGGACCTGGTGGCGCTCGTCGTAGTGGGCAGCGCCACGGCGCAGCAGCCGCAGCTGGTGGTCGGGATACCAGCCACCGCCGCGCAGCACGCGGCCAAAGAACAGGTTGTGGCGTGGGATCCAGTAGCCGCTGATCGCGGCGGGGGCATCGTGCAGCACGGCCCGCAGCTCGGCGGCCAGTTCGGGGGTGACGCGCTCATCGGCGTCGAGGAAGAGCACCCAGGCGCCGTGGCTCAGCGCGAGCGCGCGGTTGCGCTGGGCGGGAAAGCCGCGCCAGGGCTCGTGCAGCACGATGGCGCCATAGGCCGCGGCGACGGCGGCCGTCTGGTCGGTAGTGCGCTGATCGAGCAGCACGAGCAGTTCATCGGCCAGGCCGGCCACACTGGCCAGGCACGCGCCGATGTGTCGCTCCTCGTCGCGGGCAATGATCGCGACCGAGAGCTGCAGCGGCCTTGTGGTGCGGGGCGCCATGGGGCATAGTGTAGCATAGGGCGCGGCAGGGAGCGTGAGGCAGTACAGCCGCCCCAGGGCGGATGCAACGTCGGAACGCGAACGCATCCTGAGTAGCGCGCAGCGCGTATCGAAGGGTGCGAAAACCGGGACTGTGCATCAGCCCTGACAGCCGTCCCAAACCCTCCTCACTGCGTTCGCTCGACCGGCACGCCATCCTGGAGGGTGGCGAGGAACTCGTCAGCGCGTTGCAGGAGGGCGTCGCGGGCGGGGACGCGCCCGGTCGCGCCGGTGGGTGGGGCGGGCAGTGGCGATGGGGCGGGCAGCGCCACACCCATGAGCGCCGTGTAGGCGCGGCGGTAGCGCGCCTTGGGCGTGGTCATATGCAGCGCGCGGTAGAGCCCTGAGGCTCCGGCACGGGCCGCGGCCTGAGCGCCATCGATGCGCACAATGGCGTAGAGCACGTCGGCGCGGCATTCATCGCCGGCGCAGCCGGGCAGCAAGGCGCGCAGCGCGCCAACCGCGGCCTCGGGGCCCAGGGCGCCGCGCTGGTGTTCCAGCTCGACGGCCAGCATGGCGCAGCGGTGCGCCACCTCATCGTTGCCGCACTCGTGGGCAAGGGTCAGCGCCTCGGCGAGCAGGGCGCGCGCCATCGTGTGGGCGCCGCGCCGCGCCGCCAGCTCCGCGCGGGTGCTCCGGCAGTCGGCCAGTTCGTAGGCTGCCTCCATTGCGACGAAGCAAGCTTCGGCCCGGACAATGAGGTTCTCGGCCTCGGCGGAGCGCCCCTCGGCCTCAGCGACGGTGCCAAGGCCCAGCAGTGCCATCCCGACGCCCATGCGGTCGCGCAGTTCGAGCGCGATCGCGAGACTGCGCAGGTAGCAGTTCTCCGCCCGGCTCAACTCGCCCTGGTCCTCATAGATGTTGCCGATGTTGCCGAGGCTGATGCTCAGCTCCAGGCGATCGCCGATCTCGAGCGCACATTGCAGCTTCTGGATGTAGCAGTCGAGGGCGCGCCCATAGTCGCCGCGCAGGTGGGCGATGCCACCCAGGTTGCCGACGATGACGCCCAGGTACTGGCGGTTGCCGACCTCCACCGCAAGCTCCAGGCCCTGCTCGAAACACGCACGGGCGCGATCCAGGTCGCCCATGCTCCAGTAGACGGCGCCCTGATTGACGAACAGTTTGCAGCGCGCCTGGCGCGCGGGCTCAGTGGCGAGCAGGCCGAAGGCCGTCTCAAACGCCGTGAGTGCGCGGGCATACTCGCCGCGCGTCAGGGCTATGAGGCCCAACTGGCTCTCGCTCTCGGCAACCCCGGCCTGGTCGCCGATGGCGGCGAAGGACTGGCGGGCGGCCTCGAACCAGTCGACGGCGGCGGGATCGCCACGGCGGCGGAGCAGGTCGCCCTGTTCAAGCCGGGCGCGCGCGGCGCCGAGCGGGTTGCAGGTCAGTTCCAGGGCCTCAAGGAAGCGGGCCTCGGCCGCCTCCCAGCGCCCGAGGTGGCGCAAGACCGCGCCAAGCCGCAGCAGCACCTCGGCTCGCTCCTCGAGCGGCAGGAGGGGCAGCAGGCGCTCGTAGAAGCCAATCGCGGCCTCGTTGGCGAAGGCGGCCTGAGCGGCCATGCCGGCGCGCAGCAGGTATTCGCGCTGCTTCTCGCGGTTGTCGCTCCGGCTGTAGTGATGGGCCAGCACCTCGACGAACCGCTCCAGATCGTTGGCATAGGTCCGTTCGATGAAGCTGCCGACGCGCGCGTGAAGCTCGCTGCGCAGCGCGGGGGTGAGGCGCTCGTAGGCCACCTCGCGAGTGATCACGTGGCGGAACACATAGGCAGGCTCACGGCCGTTGTGGCCAGGGCGGGCCAGTTCGCTACGCTGCAACTCCGCCAGCCCACGGTCGAGTTGCGCCTCCGCCTGGCTGTCAGGGTAGATACCGGCCAGCCAGTGGGGGGTGAACTCCTGGCCGAGCACACTGGCGACCTCGATCACGGTGCGCGCGCCGCTATCCAGCTGCTCGATACGGCGCTGCACCAGATCCTGGAGGCTCGCGGGCAACTCCAGGTTGTCAGCGGCACCATCGCGCAACTCGACCCCGCGCTCGTGGAGGTAGCGGACCAGTTCGACGATGAAGCAGGGGTTGCCCTGGGTTTGCTCCAGTACCCGCTCGATGAGCGCAGCGGGCGTCGCGCTGGCCGGGCCATAGTGACGGCGCAACTCCTGAGCAACCAGCATGGCCGCCTCGGCGGGCACCAGGTCACCCAGGCGGAGCTCGTGCAGCCGGGCAAGCTGGGCAGCGTGCAGGGGCGCCAGCCAGTCTTCGCGGGCGGCGGGTGCGCTGCGGTAGGCCAGCACCAGCAGGACGGGCAGACCGGCGCAGCGGCGCGCCACGGCCACGAGCAGATCGCGGGCAAGCGGATCGAGCCACTGGCAGTCATCGAGTACGATCACGAGCGGGCGTTCGGCGGCAGCAGCGACGATCAGGTCGACCGCCAGGGCCTCGGTGGCAGCGCGGCGGGCCTCGTGCTCCAGCCCCGTCGTCAACTCGTTCGCGGCGACCGGCAGCCCGGTGAGCGTCGCCAGCAGCGGGAGGCGCGGCAGCAACCGTGGGTCAAGGGCGCGCAACTGGGCTTCCGCGTCGGCCACATGCTCGGCGGTCAGATCGTGGGCCGGGAGGCCGAGGATGCCGCAGAGGATCGGCGCCCATGCCACATAGTGACCGGTCGCAGGATAGGCGCGGCCGGCGCCCCGCAGGCAGGTTGCGCCAGTAGCGCGGGCCTCGGCCAGCAGGTGCCCAGCCAGGGCCGACTTGCCAACCCCGGGTGGGCCACTGAGGGTCAGGACCTGCCCCACGCCAGCCAGGGCCTCGTCGAGTGCCTGGTGCAGACGCGCGAGCTCAGCGTCGCGCCCAACCAGGGGCGGCGCGGCGCTATCCGGCGGCGGATCGGCTGGGGGCGCGTCCCCCAGCCCAACGAGCGCCTGGGCCGTGATGGGATGCGAGCGGCCACGGAGCTGGATCGGGTGGGCGACAGCGTAGTGAAAGGCGCCATTGCCGGCACGGCGGGCCGCATCGGCGACCAGGATCTCGCCGGGCGCAGCGGCATGCATCAGGCCCGTGGCCAGGCTGACCGCATCACCAATGACCAGGTACGCCTTGCGCGTCGCCGAGCCGGTCAGGCCGGCGAAGAGCGTACCTCTGGCGACACCGAGGCGGGCAGTCGCGCCGGGGAGCTCGCGCAACTCCAGCGCGCAGCGCAACGCGCGAGCGGCATCATCGTCGTGGGCAAGGGGCGTCCCGAAGAGGATGCGCGACTGGCTGCCCGTCGCGCTCAGCGTGAGTGAGCCTACGTAGCCCTCATAGCGCGCGACGACGTTGAACACGGCCGCCAGATAGGCCTGGAGGGCCGCGTCCAGCGGTGGCTCACGCTCAGCGGCGCCCGGGGTGAAGCCATGGCTGATCACGCTCACCGCGCGGTACTCGGGCGCAGGACTGGCCTGCCCGGCGCCAAGGCACTGGGCGAGCGCCGGCGGCAAGAAGGCTGCGACCCGCGCGACTGCCGCCGGCGGAAGGGACGGCAGCGGGTCGAGCGGGTTGGGATCGGGGATGGCAGCGCTGCGCAGAATGGCAAAGAAGCGCGCCGCGCTGGGCACCCGATCGCGCGGCTCAACACGGACGGCGCCGAGTTCGGGCAGCAGGTCAGCGTGGACGACCAGCTCGCCGGGGCCGGCGCAGGCAGCGGCGACGGTTGCCTGGTCAAGTGCCCGCCCGGCGAGGAGGCTCGCGACGCGGCTGGCCGGGTCGCCGACCACGGCGGTGGCCAGCGATCCGCTGGCGATGCCGATCCGCATCAGCAGCGAATAGGTGCCAGAGCCGAGTTCAACGCTCGCGAAGCGGCCAGTATGGGCCTGCAGGGCCAGGGCGCAGGCCACCGCGCGGCGGGCCGTTGCCGGGCGCTCGCCGGGGGCGTGGGGGAAGAAGGCAGTGAGCGTCTCGTCGCTGAATGCATCGACGATCCCGCCGTAGGACTGGATGAGGGCGATCAGCGGCGCAAAGAACGCATTGAGCACCCCGGAAAGCGTTTCAGCGCCGCGATCGGTGCCACTCAGGGCCTCACTGAGCGTACCAAAGCCATAAACATCGGCAGAGAGCGCCACCGCCGGCACCTGCTGCGCAAACGCATGCAGCGGCGCCGACGGCTCAAGCGTGAGTCTGCGGGCCACGTGGTATGGCAGGAACGAGCCCCACGGGATGATCGGCTGCAACTCCTCTGACATCGCAATCGTGCGCGCCCGTCGGGGAGGCGGGCAACGCCATCAGCCAGTTACTGGCGCAGGATGGGCAGGTAGATCGTGTTGTCAAGCCCGGCCAGGATCTCCTCCACAGGCGCGCCGGGCAGAACACCCGGGTTATTGGCCGGCTCCGGCGGGTTCAGGGCCAGCACGCTGATGCGTGGCCGACGCTCCAGGCCGGCTGGCTGGTCGACCGGTCCGGCGAGGGGCGGATCGAGGGCCAGGCTCAGGCGGTAGCTACCGGGTTGATAGCCCTCGACCTCGACCTGGTAGACGCCCGCCTGGGCGACGAAGGTCGTCTCCTCGACGACGGCATCGGACTCAGGATTGAAGCTTACCCCCGGGCCAAAGACATAGAGATCAGGGTTGCCGGCGCCGACATCCATGCGCAGCTGCGTGCGGCGGTTTGCGCCGGGCGTGAAGCGGTAGACATGGGTCTCGTCCTGGCCGATGGGGACCAGGGCTGGCCGATAGTTGAGCAGGACCACCCCGGGCTGGCGGCTGATATTGCCGGCCCGGTCGGCGACATAAACCTGGAGATAGTGGACCCCTGGCTGATCACTGAGCGTCCAGATCAGATTCACGCGCGGGGGCTGATACGGTTGCCAGCCGCTGGTCCGGGCCACCGTCCAGGCGCTGGCCAGGTTCCCGCTGAAGACCTGCTCAAGAATAAAGTAGGTGCCGAGCCCGGAGCCGCCACTGTCACTGGCGCTGAAGCTGAGCGTCGCCTCACGGCCATTGAGCAGCAGACCGGCATCGCGCGCGTTCAGTTCGCGGATCTCGGGCGGGGTGGTATCCCTGGTCGTCGCCAGCCAGCTTACCACATTCTGAAACAGGGTGCGATACTCCGCGCTTGCCAGTTCGGTGGCGCTAAGCAGGGTCGAGAACTGGGCGACACGTCCGCGCCCGTAGTTCCAAGCCACGACTCCGGCGCCGCCACCGTCGCGCCCGCCGCCATTGCTGCTGCCGTAGAGCACACTGGCCTCGGGACGGGGCTGGAGGCAGGACTCGCTGCCGGAAAAGCTGGCCAGGTTGACGGTAAACGAGCGGGGCAGATCCTGGGTGACGGCGGGGTGCGGCGCGACCAGCGTGTAGGCCGTGCTTGCGGCGCTGTTCCAGCCACAGTTGATCGCCGGCATCAGCGCGGCGAGGCGACCACGCCAGCCGAACCACTCACCGGTGACCAGGCCGCCGCCCTGGTCGACGAAACGCTCGATCGCCTGCAGCCCGGCCTCGAGCGGCGGCGTCTGCCAGTTCTGGGTATAGAGCACAACCAGCACGTCGAAATCGCGCAGCCGGACCTGGGTGCCATCGAAGGCCGGCGTCTCGACGCCGCTGACGACCTCGAGACCACGCTCACGGAGCGCCTGAACGACCGCGTCATCAGAGGCCGCATTGCCGCCCCGCAACACATAGACCCGCGTCACCCGGCCCGGCTGGGCAAGGGCGGTGGACAGCGGCAGCTGGGCGAGCAACAGTGTCACGAGCACAAGTGCGGCAACAAGGGCCAGCAGACGCCAGCGCGCAGGTGCCGTCATGACCACCTCCCGGACGAGACCGGCGCCAACCACAGCATGCGCCGACCGGCGATGACGAAAATGTAATCCCGGAATGTACCCGAATAAACGGCTGGCCCGGAGATTTTCGCGCACAGGACCGAAGCATTCAGCGGGCTTGTGCTACAATACGGCTGGGCAACGCCGATTGTCAGAGAAGCCATGCCTGAGTATCTTACAACCATCGGCCTGGAGATCCACGCGCAGGTGCGCACCGCCTCGAAGATGTTCGACGGTTGCAGCGCCGACTACGCGGGCAGCCCGCCGAACAGCCGGGTCTCGGTGGTGAGTCTAGGGCTGCCGGGCGCGCTACCCGTGGTGAATGCCCGGGCGATCGAGTACGCGGCTCGCTCGGGTCTGGCCCTGAACTGCACCGTCAACGCGCATTCGGTCTTCAGCCGCAAGTCCTACCCCTATCCGGATCTGCCGAAAGGCTTTCAGATCACCCAGTACGACGAGCCGCTCTGCTCCGACGGCTGGGTCGAGATCCGGTTGCCCTCGGGGGAGACGCGGCGGATCGGGATTGAGCGGCTGCACATCGAAGAGGATACGGGCCGGCTGGTTCACGCGGACGATGGCTCCTCGCTGATCGACTACAACCGAAGCGGCGTGCCGCTGATGGAGATCGTGAGCCGCCCCGACATCAGCACCCCGGAAGAGGCACGGCTCACCTTCGAGAAGATCCGGCAGATCCTGGTCTGGATCGGGGTCAATAGCGGCAATCTCGAGGAAGGCGCGCTGCGCTGCGACGCCAACGTGAGCGTGCGCCCGGTGGGCCAGACGAGCCACGGGTCGAAGGTCGAGATCAAGAACATCAACTCGTTCCGTTATGTCGAGCGCGCGCTGGCCTTTGAGATCCAGCGGCAGATCGCCGTGCTGGAGGCCGGTGGCGTGATCCCACAGGAGACGCGCGGCTGGGACGAGTTCCGCGGCGAGACGGTGGGCCAGCGTTCGAAGGAGTTTGCCCACGACTACCGCTACTTCCCCGAGCCGGACATCCCGCCGCTGGTGCTGAGCAGCGAGTGGATCGCAGCGCGGCGCGCCGAACTGCCAGAGTTGCCCGATGCCCGGCGGGCGCGCTTCGAGGCCGAGTACAAGTTGGGTCCGCAGGACGCCGACCTGCTCACCCTGGAGCGGGCGATCGCCGACTACTTCGAGGCGACAGTGGCCGCGGCGCAGGCGGTGGGCGGCACGCCGAAAGATGTGGCCAACTGGGTGCTGAACGAGGGCTTCCGTCTGCTCAAGGAGCGGAGCGAGCCGGCGGGGCGTATCGCCGAGCGCATGCCAGTGGCCCATATTGCGACCCTGATCGATCTGGTGGCGAAGGGCAGCATCAACCGCGGCGTGGCCAAGCAACTCTTCGAGGAGTGCTTCGACAGCGGGGCCGACCCGGCGCAGCTGGTGGCCGAGCGCGGGCTGACGCAGATCAGCGATAGCGATGCCCTGGTCGCCGTGGCCCGCGAGGTGATCGCCGCCAACCCGAAGGTGGTCGCTGAGTACCGCGGCGGCAAAACCAGCGCCATCCAGTTCCTGGTCGGCCAGATGATGCGCGCCACCCGCGGGCAGGCCAATCCGCAGGTGGCCCGTGCGCTACTGGAGGCGGAGTTGGACGCGTGAGCAACCTATGACCAACCAGGACGACGACACACCCCCTCATCCGCTGGAGTTGCTCGACTCGGCGCGGACGAAGTATACGCTGGCCCTGGGACGCCTGCGGCGCGGGCCGCCGGAACTGGCGCTGCTGAGCCTGCACGGCAGTGTCGAGGACGTGCTGCGCGCCCACGGCCTGCGGCTAGGGCTGCCTGCAGCCTACGAACCGTTTCCCATGCTCGTGGCAGCGCTGACGACGGTCAGCCAGGCGCCACTGAGCCCGGCGGAGGCCGAGGGGGTGCGCCGCATGCACCGCTTGCGCGGGCGCATCGCCCACGGCGAGCAGGTGGTGGTCGCCGGCGAGACGATCGACGCCTACCGGCGGCTGGCCGCACGCCTGCTGCCCCGCTATGGCGTGCTGGTCACCCCACCCGAGGAGCCCGCAGCGGAGATGGCGCAGCGGGCGCTGACCACCACCGCAGGGCGCCGCGAGCGTGCACCGTCCCCGGCTGAGACGACCGCACTGCTGGGCCGGGGGGGCAGCGCGGGCGCGGCCGAGCGTGTGGCGGCAACCCCGCCACGGGAACGGACAGTCTACCCCGATGCGGAGCTGGCACGCTACCTCGGGCGGGCGCGCCCGAGCCGCGCCACGAGCGAGTTGC
>DAOUBZ010000079.1:0-3934 GCA_034432515.1 Chloroflexaceae bacterium
AAACAACCCTCGGGGGCAGCGTAGCCGCCCCACACCCCACCGCGGGAGGCGGAGGTTACGTCACGGCCCTGGGGGGTGAGGGCGGAGCCCCACGATCACTCACAGCCATGGGGTACAATAGGCCCATGACCGATCTCGAACAGACCCCGATCGCGCGCCTGGTGGCGCTGAGCGACGACGTGAGCCCGGCAGAGTTGCTGCTGAGCGGCGCCGAGCACACCCTGGGCCGCGCGCCGGGCTGCGACCTGGTCGTACGCCGGCAGACGGTCTCCCGGCTCCACGCGCGCATCGTGCGCGAGGGGCCACGCTACGTGCTACGCGACGCGGGCAGCGCCAACGGCACCTTCGTCAACGGCCAGCCGATCAGCGGCCCGTACCTGCTTGCCGATGCCGACGCCATCGGGCTGGGCGCGGCCGGTGGGCTGCTGCGCTTTCTCGACCCCGATCCCACCGTGGTCTCCAGCGCGCGCCTGCGCTTCGATGAGCGCACCCAGCGCTTTCTGCTCAATGGCCAGCAGCTTGACCTGCCCCCGGGCCAGTTCAAGCTGCTGCTGCACCTCTACCGCCATCTCGGCGAACTCTGCAGCCGCGAGGTCTGTGCCCAGGCGATCTGGGGACGCGACTACGACCCGGGGCTCGATGCCGAGGCCCTCGACCGGGTGGTGAGCAATCTGCGCGCTGCGTTGCGCCGTGCCGAGCCGGGCGCCGACCTGATCCAGACACGGCGTGGCCTGGGCTACGTACTGTTCGATCAGCCGCCCACGGCGCCGTAGCCGGCACCGCTTAGGCTTCCGGCAACCCCTGCGAGGGTGGCGGCTCGGCCGTCGGCACCGCCGCCGCGGGCTCGCTTAACGCTTCGATCGACGCGGCGCCCATGAGCCGGGCGAGCCAGCGGGTCTCCTCGTAGTTGTCGAGCACCACGGTAACGAGCACCGTGATCGGCATCGAGAGGAAGGTGCCGGGCGGGCCGAGCAGCCAGGTCCAGAAGAAGAACGAGACGAACACCACGGCCGGCGAGAGCCGCAACCGGCGCCCGATCATGTTCGGCGCCACCAGGTTCTCGAATGCGGAGTTGACCAGGGTAACGACCAGGATGACCAGGCCAGCCCGTAGCAGACCGTGTTCGGCCAGGGCCAGCAGCACCGCGGGCAGCGCCGCGATCGGGATGCCGATGTAGGGGATATAGCTGAGCACGAAGATCAGGATGCCCCACAGCATAGCGAAGGGCACCCCCAGCAGCGCCATGCCGATCGTCGAGCCGATCGCGACCACCAGGTTGATGTAGGTACGCACAACGAAGTAGCCCACCACGCTGCCGCCGAACGAGGTCAGGCGGTTGAGCAGCGGGCTGTGCTCGCCGAGATCGAGGCGCAGGCGGCGCCGAAAGGCAGGCATTTCTACGAGGAAGAAGAGCACCAGCACCACCACCAGCAGGGCATTGCCGAGCACATTGCCGATGCCGGTGAGCATAAAGCCGAGCAGCCGGGTGAGGTTCACACTGTTGAGCAGCCCGAAAAACTGGAGGTCGGCGGCCACCAGGCCATAGCTGGCCAGCCAGGTGCGCAGGGCAAGCTCCTGCTCGGCGAGCAGCGCCTGATAGACGGACAGCTGCGCGGTCAGCCGGCTCACCGAGATGCCAATCACGCTGACCATGACCGCCGCGCTGGTGAGGAAGCCGCCGATCATGATCAGCAGCGCGAGCCAGATAGACAGGCCACGGCGCTGCAGCCAGAGGAAGATCGGGTTGCAGAGCAGTGTGATCACCAGGGCGAGCAACAGTGGGTTGAGGATCGGGGCGGCGATGCGCATGGCGCCCAGGATCACTATCACCGCCGCCGCGATCAGCAAGGGGCGGAGGATCGTCGTTGACTCGCGCGGGAACTCTCCCATGGTCGGCTTGTGGTCCTGGTATCATACCAATTTGCTGTGCCGCTCCCACATGGTGTCACCCTGAGCCCTTCGGCTGCGCTCAGGGTAGACGCAGCGAAGCGAAGGGCCCAGCATGACATGATGCGGAATCGCCAATTCCAATTGGTATCAGTCCAATGTCGTCAGTCGTCCATCGCAGGGCGGACGCAACAGCCAGTATAGCATGGGCCTGAGTCTGCAGGGCTGGTGGTTTCGGTCGATCGTCTCAGCACGATCTCAGTCCAATGGTAGTTGACGCTCAGCGGCATCCGCGTACGATCGCAGAGGAGCGGCGCAGATCAGCGCCGTAGTACGCCCCGCTGGGGAACGAGGAACAAACACCGCGATGGGTACCGCGACCCCGGTGCGCCAGGCTGCGCACGCCACAACCACTGCCCGAGCAACACGCGCCAGCACAGCCGCTGCGCCCCCCCTGTCGCCCGCCGAGGTGCGCCAGGCCATGCGCATCTCGATCATCGAGGGTGCGGTGGCGAATGTGCACATCACGATCACCGGCGTCATCGGCGGCAGCGTCTTTCTGACGGGCTTTGCGCTGCTGCTCGGCGCCAACAGCTTCCAGCTCGGGCTGATGGGCGCGCTGCCCTTCATCGGCCAACTCTTCCAGTTCGTCGGGGCCTACCTGGAGGAGCGTATTGGCAAGCGGCGTCCCCTGGTGCTCTACGGCGCCCTGGCGGGGCGCCTGGTCTGGGCGTTGCTGCTGGCCCTGCCCTTCCTCAGTTTCCTCGGCGGCGCCCAGCTCGCGCTCTTCTTTGCCGGCCTGGCCTGCACCTACGCGCTCAACGGCATCGCCGGCAATGCCTGGATGAGCTGGATGAGCGACCTGGTGCCGCCCCGTCAGCGGGGCAGTTACTTCGGCCTGCGCAATACGGTCGCGGCGTTCACGGCTATGGCCGCCACCTTGCTTGCCGGGCAGGCGCTCGATGCGCTGCGTGCCCGGGGCCACGAGGCGCTCGGCTATGCCCTGGTCTTCGGTGTGGCCGTCCTGGCGGCCTTTGGCGCCGCGGCCCTGATCGCGCGCCAGGCCGAACCGCCGCTCGCGCCGCGCGAGCAGATCAGCCTGACGGAGCTGTTCGGTGCACCGCTGCGCGATCGGCCCTTCCGCAGCTTTATGCTGGCCAGCGCCGGCTGGGCCATCGTCACCGGCGTGGCCGCGCCCTTCTTCAGCGCCTATGGCCTGGCAACGCTCCAACTCAGCTTCTCGACCCTGGCACTCACGGCGATCGTCACCAGCGCGGTGTCGCTGGTCTTCGGGCCGCTGGTGGGCCGCCTGCAGGACCAGTATGGCTACCGCGCCGTCCTGGTGGCCTGCATCATCGGCACGGTGCCACTGCCCTGGGGCTGGATCCTCTCGACACCGACCAACATCGTGCCGCTCTGGCTGACGGCGATCTTCTCCGGGGTGTTCTGGCCGGGGCTCAACCAGGGTCTGGCCAATGTGCTGATGGAGCGCGCGCCGGCCAGTTGCCGCGGGGCGGCGATGGCTGCCTACAGCGCCTTCACCGGGCTGGGCACCCTGGCAGCCGGGCTACTGGGCGGGGTGCTGGCCGCCACCCTGGTGAGCGCCCAGGTTGCCCTCGGCCCGCTGGCGATCGTCGGCTTCGGCTTCCTCTTCGTGCTTACGAGCCTCGGTCGCGCGCTGATGGCCGCGGTGTTCTGGCGAACCCTGTGATACCGGTGACGAGTGATGCGTGATGCGTGACGAGCCGCACCGTCCCCATCACGCTCTGGAGCCGCGCCAGGTCGATGCGCAACGCCGCAACCGAAGAGGGGGTGGGGTGCGCTCGCACACCCACCCCCTGGCGCTCAGCCAAGGGCCTCCAGCAGCAGATCACCCTCCTCGGGGGAGATGCGACCCTCGGCGATCATGCGCAGGATGGTCTCACGCTCGCGCTCTACATCAGCAGGCGCCACCGCCGGCGCCGCGCTGGCCGGCTCGCGCTCGATGCGGATGGTCTGCCCGGTGACGGGCGCATCGGCAGCGGGTGGGGCGGGGGGCGTGGGCGGG
>DAOUBZ010000080.1:0-1965 GCA_034432515.1 Chloroflexaceae bacterium
CGTAGAGGGCGCGGTTCTGGGCGTGGGTCGGGCGCATGTGCTCCCACACCTCCGCGCCGCGCCCGGAGGGCCGCAGGCGGGTGACGCGCAGTTGTGCGCCGTAGTGTTGGGCCAGCGCGTAAAGGTCATCGAGTTGATGGGCGTTCTGGCGGGTGACCACGGTATTGATCTTGAACGGAAAGCCCTCCGCCGCCAACAGTTCCATCGCCCGCAGCGCCCGCCGAAACGCGCCGGTGCCGCGCACCGGGTCGTTCGTCTCGGCGGTGGCGCCATCGAGGCTGATCTGCAGGTCCAGGTAATCGCGGGCGGCGATCCAGGCCGCGGCGGCCGAATCTATCAGGGTGCCGTTGGTGCTGAACTTCACCCCGATCCCGTGTTCAAGGCAGTGGTCCATCAACTCAAAGAAATCGGGCCGGCTCATCGGCTCGCCGCCGCCCACATTGACATAGAACACCTTCATTGCCGCCCACTCCTCGATCAGGCGGCGCGCCTCGGAGGTACTGAGCTCATCGGTGTGCGGCCGGCCCGACGACGAGAGGCAGTGAACGCAGCGCAGGTTGCAGCCGTAGGTCAGTTCCCATGTCAGGCAGATCGGCGCATCCAGGCCCTGACGGAAGATTTCGTAACTCATAGCGATCCTTTCACCGATCCACCACCAACCAGCAGCCGTGCAGTTCAAAGGTCTGATAGCGCCCGCCGAGTTCGCGACCCAGGACCTCCAGGCGCCCGGTCGTGAAGGTCTGGCGGTGGCCGAAGCGCGGATCAGGCTGCTCCTCGAGGGGCACGGTCACGATGAGGCGCTGCGCGGTGCATTGCCAGAGGGCACGCAGGGCGGCGAGTGTTTGCGCCGGCGCCAGGTGCTCCAGGACATGCACGCAGCTTACGGTGTCGAAGCGCCCCAGACGCGCCAGGTCATCGCCGAGCAGGTCGGCGACGGCAAAGCTGACGTTCGCCAGCCCGGCGCGCCGGGCATAGGCATCGGCGAAGCTGACCAGCGCGCCGTCGAGGTCGCAGCCGACGATTGTGTCCGGCAGTATGCCCCGGCGGGCCAGGATCAAGGGCAGAAAGCCAAAACAGGTGCCGGCATCGAGCAGGCTCGTGCCGCGCGCCAGGTCTATCAGCCGGCGGTAGATCGCTCCAAAGGGGCCGATGAAATCGGCGGCTGGCTGATCGCTCTGCATGGCCCGTTCGAGGGCCGCGAGAGAGTTGACATAAAACCGGTGCCAGGCCTCTCGCTCGTTGCCGTCCATCGAGCGCACGATCGCCCCGACGCACTGCTCAAAGAGCATCTGCTGGTCGTGGGCGAAGGGATCGTCCGCGGGCGACGGTTCCGGCAGGCGCCCCCGCGCGGCGTGCAACAGGGGCAGCAGTTCGTTGGCGACGTAAAAGCCCAGATTGTTGTCAATCTGCTCGGGGCCAAAGCTATGCACCACCACCAGTTCCGGGCCGGCCGTCGGGGTGTGCCTGGCCGCTTCCAGGCGGTAGATCGTAAAATGCTGGCTACCGGCCGTGGCGGGGCGGTTCCCGGCGAGGCAGTCGGTAAGGGCGGCGTGGCGCCAGGGTGACAGCACCAGGGGGATCATGGCTATCTCCGGTTGGCAAACGAGCTACGCACCAGGTTCTCGGCCACGCGCCCCAGTTGATCCAGGTTCCGCACCACTTCGACCTTGTGGCAGATCGGCGCATAGGTGGGCATATCCGACGCGCCGAGTTGCCAACTCCCGCGGGACTCCGGCGTCAGCCAGATCACCTGTTTGCAGCGGCGGCGCAACTCTTCCAGGATCCAGGCATTGGGCGGGTTGCGATTGCCGCGCCCATCGCCCAGGATGATCAGCGTGGTACGGCTGGTGGCCGCCGGGCGGTAGCGCTCGTAAAAGATCTCCAGCGCCCGGCCGTAATTGCTGTTCTCTTCGGTATTGATAATCTCGCCACTGAAGACGCGATCGATCGTCTCCTCCAGGCTGG
>DAOUBZ010000081.1:0-4030 GCA_034432515.1 Chloroflexaceae bacterium
GGTGTTGGACGCGCGTCGGTCGCGGGCCGCGGGCCGGTGTCGTAGGCGACGACCGGGTCGATCACGGCCAGTTCGCCCGCTGTTTCGGCCAGGAAGCCGAGCGGAACGCTGACCGTTGCAGCCTGGCTGACCGCCACCCTGCTGATCAGCAGGATGCCGCCGGGCGGCTGGCTGATCAGCAGCTCGGCGGCGCTCACCCCGTCCGGGACATTGCCGCCCAGGCTGAGCGTGTCGAATTGCTGCCCGTCGATCACCAGGCGCAACGGCGCGGCGTTGCTGCCCTGCCAGCGTAGCTCGACCGTGGCCGGCTGTGCGCCGAGCGGACCGTAGGGGCGCGCCTGGATCACCAGCGTGAGCGGCTCGCCCGCGCGCAGGCTGATCCGCTGGCTCAGCACGACCGGGCGCCCATCGGCGGGCATGATGCCGATCACCCCGGGAAGCTCCGGCGGCGCATAGGCGAAGATCTGGTCGGGCGGCAGGTCGGCGGGGCTCAGACTCCAGCCGGCGGGGAGTTCAACCACGCTGCCGTCGGGGCGGGTGAGCGGCTGGCGCGGGTCGCCCGGGTCGGGCGCAGGCACACGCGCGGCGAAGTCATCGTTCAGCGTCGCGCCGGGCGGGGCGCTGAGCTGGACATCGTCGATCAGGGCCAGGTTGCCGATCGGCACGCGGAAGCGCAGTTCGACCTGCTCGGCGCCGGCGGGCGCGGTGAGGCGCAGGAGGTGCGGCCAGAGCCCGGCACCGCAGCGATGATCGAGCGGGACGGCGGCCTGGTCCAGCCGGCCACAGCTGGCGTCGAGCCAGAAGAGCTCGGCCTCGGCACCGCGGGTGGCGGCACGCGCCAGAAAGCGGAGCTCGTAGGCCTGGCCGCCGGCGATCGCCACGATCTGCGAGAGCGCGCTGTCGGCATCAGGCGAGCCAAGCCGCAGCGCCGGACCGGCGCTGCCCGCTGCAGCGACCGGCGTGGCCCGTCCCGCGGTCAGCGCCCACTCGTCGAGGCTCCAGGCGTCGAGCTCGATCGCCTGGAGCTGGGCCTCCTGCGTATCGCTGACGGTCAGCACAAAGGCGCGCCGGCTGTCGGGCGCCACGGCCAGGTCGAGCGGCTGGGCTGCGAGCGCGAGCGTCTCGTGCAGGCGGTAGCCCTTCGTGTCGACCATGTGCAGCTGCCAGTGCGCCGGCGCCTCCGCGTGGTCACGCCGGGCACTGACCACGAGCAGCCGGCTGTCATCGGGGGTGGCGAGCATTGGTAGCCACGGGTCGAAGCCCTGCGCACGCTCATCGATGGTCACCACGCCCAGCACCGCCGGGCCGAGCGGATCGCGGCTGAGGCTGCGCTGGTTGAACTGGCTCAGGCCGACCATGCCGATGCCCGCGGCGGGCTCGAGCGTCGGTGTGACCTGCTGGGAAGCCCCGGTGCGAACGAGCAGCGTTTCGAGCCGGCGTGTATCGAACGCCACGACCTCGAGGGCGTGCGGGGCAGTCACGCGCGCCTGGAGCACGTAGAGCCGCGCGCCGTCGGGACTGAGCGCCAGGCCGCTGAGGCGCCGCCGCTTGTCGCTGTAAGGCAGGCTGCCGAGCCGTTGCCAGCGCTCCAGGTCGACCACCTCAATGCGGCCGTCGATGGCCAGGTAGGCGCGCCGGCCATCGGGGGCGATCAGCATGCAGTCCAGCGACCCGGCGGACTCCACGATTGGCAGGGACTCCAGCGTCGTATCTGCATTGAATGCGGCGGGAAGCCGGTGCAGCGTGACGGCAGAGCCGGCGCGGGAGGCCAGGTAGAGCAAGCGGCAGGCGGGATCGACGGCGAGGAAGACCGGCCCATCCGGCGTCGCCAGGTAGGGAGGCATCACGGTGGCGAGCAACGCGCCGCTGCGTGGATCGACCCGGAACAGGCCCGGCTGGTTCGTGAAGTCGGTAAAACCGGCGCTGAGCAGGCCAGCGCCATAGGCGAGCGCGCCATCCGGGGCAAAGGCGATGGCCAGCGGGGCGATCGTGACCTGCTCACCGTTGACGACCATCCGCAGGGGCAGGTGCGCGCCCAGGCGCAGTGGCGCGCTATTGACCACCGCCTGGATGCGAAGGTCGAGCAACTCGCTGCCCGGGCTTGCGACTGCGCCGCCGAGGTAGAGCATGGCGCCATCGGGGCGGACGCTGAGGCTGGTGCGCGGCATGAGCGGGAGAGGCAGCGGCGGGGTGGCATCACGGCGCCCGCGGCGGGCGTGGCGGGTCCAGGCGCTGAAGTCGCCATTGACGATCCGCTGGCCGCGCGTAGCCTGGGAGCGGGCGGCATCGTTCAGGGCCGTGTCGATCGCCTCGGCGACGGCGGGCAGATCGAGGCGGAACGCGACCTGGCCGAGCGCATCGTAGTCGCGCAGGCTCACCTCGTGCTCGGCGACGGTGAGCTTGAGCGGCTGGCGGAACTGGGCCGGGGTGGCACGCAGCCGGTAGATGCCGGCCAGCGGCGCGTTGAGGCGCTCTGAGCGCACCTGGCGATAGGAGAGGCCGGCGTCACGCGTGCGCAGCAGCGCGAGCCCGTCCACCGGCGCGGCGGCCCACTGCACCTCGCCCTCGGCGGCAGTGACGACCAGCCAGTAGGTGGTGTCGGGCTGGAAGGTGAAGGGGGTGGCGAAGGGCGCGCTGGCCCAGCGCCCGCCGCCGGCCGCCGGGCGGGCCAGTTCAAGCTTCACCGGCTCGCTGAAGAGCGACGGTCCCCAGGGCTTGCCACCCACATCCTCCTGCAGGGTCACCAGCAGACGCGCGGTCGCGGTCGTTGCTTCGACGTGGAGATCGATGGCATCGACCAGGGTGGGCGCGCTGAGACGGATAGGATGGGCCAGGGTCTGCCCGGCATCGATTGCCACGCTATCGGCCACGGTGGTTGCCCGTAGCGGGCCGTGGACCACGCGGCTTTCGGCGAAGCGACCGCTGAGTTCGGCGCGGGTCGCACCGGGAATGGCCCGCGCATCGAGCGGCAGGTGCGCTGCAAGCGCCACCGGCGCCGCCTCGGGCAGCGCGCCATAGGCGTAGGGGAAGACCGCCTGGCTGAGTTGGGGTGGCAGCAGCCGCTGCTCCAGGTGGTACTCCAGCGCCAGACTGACCCGCAGCCGGGCCAGGCTGTCGGAGTGGAGCGTAAAGGGTACCAGGTAGACGCCGTCCTCCGGCTGGTTGCGCTGCAGGAAGGCGTCGAGCATGGCTGCGAAGTCGGGCGTGCTGACCGGGTCACGCAGGTCGCCCAGGCGGAACCAGACCGGCCCCAGGTCGCCCAGGCGGAGCTGCAGGTTGGAGGGGTAGCTACGGATAGTGACCTGCTGCACCCCGATTGCCGTGGTGGTCGCCGGGTTGGCGTGGGAGAGGCGGAAGCGCTCGCTCGCCAGGCCGGGCAGCGCCAGGGTGCCATCGGCGTTACGCGGATAGCTCCGACGGTCGGCGGTGTTCGCGCTGGTCAGGTTGCCGGAGCGATCCACGCCCATCCACAGGCCGCCCATATCGATCTGCACAAACGCCCCGCTGGCGACCGTTGTGCCAACGCCCTCCACGGTGAGGCGCTGCACACTGCGCCGCGCGCCCAGGGCGACTACGGTGGCGACCGGCGCGCTCTCCTGCTGGATCAGCAGGCCGAAGGGCCCGCGCCCATTGCTGTCGATAGGGAAGACCTCCTCGAACAGCTGCCTGGGGCGCCGCGCCGAGGCCGCGGGGGCGAGGGTGGCAACCGCGCGGGTGATGCGCGCGCCAGCCGGCAGGACGCGCAGGCTCAGGCTCAGATCGCCCTCGAAGAGCAGATCGTCACCCCAGAAGGTGGTACTGAGTTTCATAGGCTCTGCCGCATTCGAACTAAATCGGGTACGTTCTGCCAACCACGCCCGGCGGCTGGAAGCCGCGGGCTACGGCCTGCGCAGGCTGCCTGCACCGGCTCCCACAGGCTGCGGCGGCAGCCTGCGCAATGGTATCCATCGTATCCCTGCCAGCCCTCTCCCAGGCCGTGAGAGGAGGGGTATATTGTCGGCGTTGCGATGCGCCAGCGTAGCTGGCGCAT
>DAOUBZ010000082.1:0-5501 GCA_034432515.1 Chloroflexaceae bacterium
GCGCCAGCGGAGCTGGCGCATCGCAACACCGACAACATACCCCTGAGAGCCCTGGTAGGGGAGGGAGGTAGGGGAATGGGGTATGGGGAGCCTGGGCGCGCAACTCCCAAGAACCCTACACCTGAGAGGGGAGGGGGTGGGGGTTTAGCGAAAGACTTTGGTGGCAGGCTACTCAGCTGCTTCCGCGTGAGCGGCAAGCAGCGGTCGTGGAGCAGCGGCACGAGCGCTGCGCGTGCTCGGCAGGCGGCAGGTGAAGGTCGTCCCTTCACCGGGCGTGCTCGTCACACTGACCTCACCCCCGTGGGCCTCGACGATCGAGCGCACGATCGCCAGCCCCAGTCCTGAGCCGCCGCTCTCATTGTGCCGCGCGGCGTCGACGCGGTAGAAGCGCTCGAAGACGTTGGGCAGGTGTTCTTCCGGGATGCCCTCGCCGGTGTCCGTCACCCGCAGCGCCACCCCCTCGTCGGCGAGGCGCGCTCCCAGGGTGATCATACCGCCGTGGGGCGTATGGCGCAGCGCATTGTTGACCAGATTGCCCAGGACGCGCAGGAGTTGCTCGCCGTCAGCCCACAGGGTGGGCACCCCCGGCGCCGTCTCGACACGGAGACCCACGCCGGCCCGGGCCGCGGCGTCGTGGTAGGTCTGGGCCACCCGGGTGAGCAACTGGGCCGGCTCGACGGCCTGGCGCTTGAGCACCAGTTCGCCGGCATCGGCCAGCGACAGCGTGTGCAGATCATCCACCAGCCGCAGCAACACCTGGGTCTCGTCGTACATAGCGGCGAAGCGGGCGGGGGTGGGGCGCAGGCTCTCGTCGCGCAGCGCCTCCAGGTAGCCGGCGATCACCGTCAGCGGCGTGCGCAGGTCGTGGGCGATGTCGGCCGTCATCCGCCGGCGCAGCTCGGTGGCCCGCTGCAGGTCGGCGCTCATGGTGTTGAACTGGCGGGCCAGCAGGCCCAGTTCGTCATCCGAGCGCACCGGCACCTGCGCGCCCAACTCGCCCGCTGCGAGTGCCCGCGTCGCCGCGGTCAGGTCGCGCACCGGGCGGGTGATCAGCCGGGCCAGCAGCCAGCCCAGGCTGAGCGCAATGCCAAGGCCCACCAGGGCCGCGGCGCCCAGGGCCAGGTCGGTGCTGGCGAGGTAGCGCTGCTCGGCCGGGCTCAGCCCTGGCCCAGGGCCGAGCAACAGCGCCGTGCCGACCTGTTCGCCATTCACCGTTACCGGCGTGCCGTCCGCCAGTTCGTCGCTCGTGGCCGGCCGGCCCCGGTCGAGCGGGTTGGGCGAGAGCACGATCGTCCCGCCCTGGTCGGCCAGGGCGAAGGCGATCCGCGGCCCGTCGTCCGGCCCGCCATCCCCGTGGTGGCCGCTGCTGCGGAAGAGCACGGCGGGCGAGATGCCCTGCCAGCTGCCGGTGCTCGCGTAGTAGCTTGCCACGCTGGTGACGAACTCGCTACGGCGCTGCTCCAGCACGAAGTCGTCGAACTGGTCGTTGACCAGCTGGCGCACGAACAGGGCGGCCAGGCCGATGCCGACCAGGCTGGTGATCGCGAAGGCCAGAATCAGGCGCGTGGAGAGCGAGCGCATGGCCGTTAACCTTCCGGCTGCGCACTGCAGCGGTAGCCCGCGCCGAAGACCGTCTCGATGTAGCGCGGATGGGCCGGGTCGCGCTCGACCTTCCGCCGCAGGTTGCGGATGTGCACGTCGATCGTGCGCTCCACCCCCTCGTAGGTGTTGCCCTGCAGTTGCTCCAACAGCTGCTCGCGGGTGAAGACGCGCCCGGGCGCGGCCATCATGACCCCGAGCAGGGTGAACTCCGAGGGCGTGAGGCTGACCGGCTGGCCTCCGGCAGTGACCGTGTAGGTGGCCCGGTCGAGCACGAGCTCGCCCACCTGGAGCCGCTGGTCGGCGGCGGGCTGCTGGGCGGCCGCAGCACGGCGCAGGACGGCTCGGACACGGGCGAGCAGTTCCTTCATTCCAAAGGGCTTGGTGATGTAATCGTCGGCCCCGAGCTCCAGCCCGACCACCTTGTCGGTCTCCTCGACGCGAGCGGTGAGCAAGATGACGGGGCCGCTATGGTCGCGGCGGTAGGCCTGTAGAAAGCCGAGGCCGTCGAGGCCGGGCATCATCACGTCGAGCAGGACGAGATCGGGGCGAGCGCGGCGAGCAACGAGCAGCCCCTCGTTGCCATCGCTGGCGGTCAGCACCCTGTAGCCCTGCTCGCTCAGGTAGTCCGCCACCAGCGTGCGCACGCTGGCGTGGTCATCCACAACGAGGATTGTCTGTTTCATCGCCGGCTCCTTGCACCCCCAGGGGCGCCGTCTGCTATGGGCAGTATAGCGCGGAGATGTTCAGATTGTGGGTAGGTTCGAGGGTTGCCTGGTGGTTTGTGCAGTGAGTTTCCTGGCATTGCCGCCACCCTCCCGGCCTCTTCTGAGGTGTGGGGTTTTTCGAGCGAGAGCTGGTTTTCGGCATTCGAATGCGCTTACGATCCTCACCCCCCCAACCTCTCAGGGGTAGGTTTCTTGGCGGATGGCGTCCTGATGCGCAGGAGCGCCAAACTTCGTCATACCCCCGGCGCCTTGCCAGGGAGCCTGTCCTCACGGCCCTTGCGCCGGTCAAGGCGGAACAGCCGCGCGCCGAGGGCGATCAGGGTGATGATCCCGGCGACGATCGCCAGGTTCTTGCCGATCTCGCTCAGGCCGGACAGGCTCGGGCCGTGGCCCTCGTGCTCGCCACGGCCCGCGGCGCCCCCATGCTCGCGGTGGCCAAAGCCGACCGGCGGGCCGTCCGGCTGCCCGGGGGCGGCAAAGGCTGGCGGTGGCCCGCCATCACGGGCGAAGCCGCCCCGGCCAGGGCCGCTGGCCCGCAGCCCCTGCGCGAAGCTCGACGCGCCGAATGCGTAGACGCCTGCGACGACGACGAGGGCCGCCGCCAGGATGGCCAGGGTCCGAAACACGATCTTCATGGTGTCACCTCGTGAACGACGGTCGGTGCGGGGCGCGAACGGCGAACGAGCCGCCTGGTCGTGTTGACGATCCAGCTCCAGTGGAGGGCCAGGTGCAGGCCGATCAGGATGACACAGGCATCGGAGACCAGGCGGTGCAACTGCTCCCACAGCCTGTCGTGGCCGAGCTGAATGCCGAACAGCGGCAGCGCCACCTCGGAGATCATCAGGCCGGTGAACAGCGCCACGGTGAAACACACAAACAGCAGGGCATTGAGCACATAGTTGATCCTGGCGCGCCATGTGGCCGCGCTGAAGAAGCGGCGGGTCATCGAGACCAGCCAGTTCCAGTGGAGCAGCAGGTGGGTGATCAAAGCCCCGGCAAGGGCGACGCCGAGCCACTCATGGATGGCCATGCCGGTGAAGTGGGGCGCGGTGATGAGCAGAAAGGCGACGAAGCTCGCCGTGTCGAGCAGCAGGTTGGTGGTGCTGCGGCTGAGCGGTCTGGCTTGAGTTGCCATTGGCGGACCTCACTGATCGGTGGTTGCGGTTCATTTCACCTACCAGCATAGCCGCCCGATGTTCAGTCCTGATGTAGATGTGATGTGAAACCCGTGAAGTTTTGGCCAGCGTGACGGTCCATTGGCGCACCATGCAGGCGATGCGCTTGTGCCCGGCGACTGCGTGCGCGCCGGGCCGCGCGCAAGGCCAGCGCGCTATGGGCATTAATCTGGGCAGGGTCAATCATAAGGACTTGTACACGATATGAAAAATTCCTCATCCTCCGCGTGTCTGTCGTGTAACACATTGGTAAGCATGCGGATCTACACTACCGTCCAATGGTTTTAAACCTTGGGGGCCACGACACGATGAAATCACCGCGCCTGCAGCTCTCCGAGCGCTTCCCGGATCTGATTGCCCGCACTGGGTACTCCCTGCGGGCCTTCGCCCGCACCGCCGGCGTCAGCCACTCGACGATCATGGGGCTGCTCCACCCGGAGTTGCACCCTGGCCGGCGCGGCGGCATGCAGCGCCGCACCGCCTGGCGCATCGCCCAGGCCTACGCCGCCATCGTCCGCATCACCCCCGAGAAGGCGTTCAGCCTGTTGATCGTCGAGCGCCCGGTGGAGCCGGCGCCGGAGCCAGCGTCGTAGCAGGGGGGTGCTTGATGGCCCGGCTCGAAGAGCTCACCCCCGGCGCGTCCCTGCGCGGCATCCTTCCGGATAGCATGGTGACCGTGGTCGCTGCGCAGTGGTACGGCCGTGACGCGCTGGAACTGACCTTCAAGGACGCCGCCGGGCGTCCCGGCACGCGCCTGCTCTACCGCGACGATGAGCCGGCCCTGGCGCTCGTCAGCGCCGGCCGCCCCTGGAGCTTCGATGGCGATGGTCGGCTCTTCCGTCTCGTCGCCGAGGCCCACCGCATCCGCCTCGCGCATCTCTTTGACCCGGTGCTGGCAGTGCATACCTCGCTGGTCGAGCCGCTGCCTCATCAGATTACGGCAGTGTACGAGACGATGCTCTCGCGCCAGCCGCTGCGCTTCCTGCTCGCCGATGACCCCGGCGCCGGCAAGACCATTATGGCCGGCCTGCTGATCAAGGAGCTCATCGCTCGCGGCGACCTCCAGCGCTGCCTGATCGTCTGCCCCGGCAGCCTGGCCGAGCAGTGGCAGGATGAGCTCTACCGCCGCTTCCACCTGCCCTTCGCGATCCTCACCAACGATAAGCTGGAGGCGGCCCGCACCGGCAACTGGTTCCTTGAGAACCACCTGGTGATCGCCCGTCTCGACAAGCTGGCCCGCGACGAGTCGGTCCAGCAGAAGCTCCAGGCGCCTGACGCCCACTGGGATCTGGTGGTCTGCGATGAGGCCCACAAGCTCTCCGCAACCTTCTTCGGCGGCGAGATCACGTACACCAAGCGCTACCGGCTCGGCCAGCTGCTCGGTACCCTCACGCGCCACCTGCTGCTCATGACGGCCACGCCGCACAATGGCAAGGAGGAGGATTTCCAGCTCTTCCTGGCCCTGCTCGACGGCGACCGCTTTGAGGGGCGCTTCCGCGATGGCGTCCACCAGGTGGATGTCTCCGACCTGATGCGGCGCATGGTCAAGGAGCGGCTGCTCAAGTTCGATGGCACGCCGCTCTTCCCGGAACGGATCGCCTACACCGTCCCGTACAAGCTCTCCGACGCCGAGGCGCAGCTCTACCGCGAGGTAACCAACTATGTTCGCGAGGAGTTCAACCGCGCCGAGGCGCTGCAGAACGACAAGCGCGCCGGGACGGTCGGCTTTGCGCTGACGGTGCTGCAACGCCGCCTGGCCTCCTCGCCCGAGGCGATCTACCAGTCGCTGCACCGTCGCCGCGAGCGCCTGGAGCAGCGCCTGCGCGAGCTTGAGTTGCTCCAGCGTGGTGTTTCCCCCTCCCCAACCCTCCCCCTCCGGGGGAGGGAGTCGGCCTCCGCCCCCACCCCAACATGAGTCATCCCGGATTTAAGGAAAGCATCATTGGCGTTCCGGGATGGGCACCCAAGAGGCGGCTGAGCGCCGCCCGCAAGCGGTAGA
>DAOUBZ010000083.1:0-1678 GCA_034432515.1 Chloroflexaceae bacterium
ATCAGCCGGCCAGAGTCCGGGGTGCGCAACACCTCCCGCACACGGCTGCACAGGTCGCTGCTGCTTCCCGGAACGAAGAGCGCCCCGGCCTCACCGGGGCGCACGAGGTCGAGCGCGCCGCCCGCGCGGGCGGCAACGACCGGCAGGCCCGAGGCCATCGCCTCCTGGATCACCTGGCCGAAGGTCTCGGTGTCTGAGGGAAAAACAAACAGGTCGGCGCTTGCATAGGCCGTGGCCAGGTCGTCGCCGCGCAAGTAGCCGGCAAAGTGGACCGGGGCCCCGGCCAGGCGGCGCTCCAGCGCGGGGCGCGCCGGGCCGTCGCCGACCAGCACCAGGCGGGTGCCGGGCAGGTAGGGCAGCGCGTCGACCAGCAGGTCCAGCCGCTTCTCAGGGGCCAGCCGGCCGACATAGAGCAGCAGCCGTTCACCAGGGCGGGCGCCGACCGAGGCGCGCCAGGCCTCGCTCCGGTAGCCGGGATGGAAGCGCGCGGTGTCTACCCCGCGGCCCCAGAGGCGCAGGCGACGAAAGCCGTGGGCGCGCAGATCGGCGATGGTTGCCGAGGAGGGGCACAGGGTGAAGGCGCAGCTGTTGTGGATCCAGCGCAGGTAGCTGTAGGCCAGACCGCGGAGGAAGCCGAGCCCGTAGTGGGTGCTGTAGGCCGGGAAATCGGTGTGATAAGCGCCGACGAGGGGTGCACCGATCTGGCGGGCCGCGTGTCTGCCGGCTACACCCAGGGCCACCGTTCCCGCCAGGTGGACGAGGTCGGGCCGGAAGCGCCGCAGCTGGGCGGTCATACCCGGTTGCGGCGGGGTGAGCCGCAGCTCCGGGTAGGCGGGTAGGGGCACACCGCGCATCGGTACAATCTCGGCGCCGGCGTACTGCTCGGGTGCACCCTCGGGCGCGAGCAACAGGGCCTCATGGCCGCGGTCGCGGAGATGCTCGAGCAGGCGGCACAACGTCGTTACCACGCCATTCACATTGGGCAGAAAGGTCTCGGTGATCAGCGCGACGCGCATGCGGCGCTCCTGTGGTGCCAGGTGTGCTAGAGTCTCCCTGGGTCAGTATGCGCCACCAACGTTGTATGCACGCTATGGCACGATTAACGGCTGGCTAACGCTGTGTTTAGCTATGGGAGGAGCCAATGCGCCTGGCAGTCGGAAGTGATGAGCGGACTCACGTGACGGACGCGCTGGTAGAGGAGCTCCGCCGGCGCGGGCACGAGTTGATCCTGATCGGTCCCCTGGCGGGAACGGAGGACGCCTGGCCGGAGGTGGGGCGGGCGGTGGGCGCGGCGGTGGCCTCGGGCGCAGCCGAGCAGGGGATCGTCTGCTGCTACACGGGTACGGGTGTGAGCATCGCGGCCAACAAGGTGCCCGGGGTGCGGGCGGCACTCTGCCACGATGCGCAGACGGCCGCCGGGGCCCGCAAGTGGAACGATGCCAACGTGTTGGCCCTCAGCCTGCGGACCACCACCACCGAACTGGCAAAGGAGATCCTCGACGCCTGGTTCAGCACCGCCAGCCCGCCCGAAGAACGGCCCTTCATCGACCAGATCCGCGCCCTCGATGCCCGCAGCGGGTAAGGCTCAGCGGCCAGGAGCCTGATGCGATGGCAGGGCTTGCGCGTTGGGGCAAGCCCCCAATCCCAGGTTGTTCGGTGGTGGTGGCGGCTGCTCCGC
>DAOUBZ010000084.1:0-9379 GCA_034432515.1 Chloroflexaceae bacterium
CCCTCCTTTACCAGGGGAGGGGGTAGGGGGGTGGGGTATGTGGGGCCTGGGGGCGCAACTCCCCAAAAACCTACCCCTGGTAGGGGTTACAGCCGGGGGCGCAGGTAGGCCCCGGTGTGGGAGGCGTCGAGCGCGGCAATCTGCTCGGGGGTGCCGCTGCCGACCAGCCGGCCGCCGCCATTGCCGCCCTCGGGGCCGATGTCGAGCACCCAGTCGGCGCATTTGATCACGTCGAGGTTGTGCTCGATGACCAGCACGGTGTTGCCGGCGTCGACCAGGCGTTGCAGCACCTGCAGCAGGACCGCAATATCGGCGAAATGCAAACCGGTGGTCGGCTCGTCGAGGATGTAGAGCGTGCGCCCGGTGGCGCGGCGGGCCAGTTCGCTGGCCAGCTTGATGCGCTGGGCCTCGCCGCCCGACAGGGTGGTGGCCGGCTGACCGAGCGACACGTAGCCCAGGCCCACGTCACGCAGGGCCTGCAGCCGGTCGTTGATCGCCGGCACCCGGGCGAAGAAGCCGGCCGCCTCCTCGACGGTCATGGCAAGCACCTCGGCGATGTTCTTGCCACGGTAGCGGATGTCGAGCGTCTCGCGGTTGTAGCGCGCACCGCCACAGACCTCACAGGGCACGAACAGGTCGGGGAGGAACTGCATCTCGACCTGGATGAGCCCCTCGCCGCTGCAGGCCTCGCAGCGCCCGCCCTTGATGTTGAAGCTGAAGCGCGAGGCATCGTAACCGCGGGCGCGGGCCTCGTTGGTGGCGGCAAACAGGTTGCGGATGGGGTCAAACACTTTGCTGTAGGTAGCCGGGTTGGAGCGCGGGGTACGGCCGATCGGGCTCTGGTCGATCGCAATCACCTTGTCGAGGTGTTCCACACCATAGAGCGCGTCGTGGGCGCCGGCCCGCATCCGGGCGCCGTGCAGCAACTGGGCCAGCCGCGGGTAGAGTGTGTCGATGACCAGGCTGCTCTTGCCGCTGCCGCTCACCCCGGTGACGACCACGAACACCCCCAGGGGGATGCTGACGTCGAGATTCTGCAGGTTGTGCTCGCGGGCGCCACGGAGCTCCAGCCGCTTGCCATTGCCCGCCCGCCGACGTGCCGGCACAGGGATGCTGCGCTGGCCACTGAGGTACTGGCCGGTGAGCGAGCGCGGCTCGGCCAGCAGCGCGGCGAGCGGGCCACTGGCCAGCAACTCGCCGCCGGCCGCGCCAGCGCCAGGGCCGATGTCGACGATCCAGTCGGCGGCACGAATCGTCGCTTCGTCGTGTTCGACCACCAGCACGCTGTTGCCGATGTCGCGCAGCCGCAGCAGCAACTCGAGCAGCCGGCTGTGGTCGCGGGGGTGCAGCCCGATACTCGGCTCGTCGAGCACATAGAGCACCCCCGAGAGCCCGGCACCGACCTGGGTGGCCAGGCGGATGCGCTGGCTCTCGCCACCGGAGAGGGTGACCGCCGAGCGATCAAGCTCAAGGTAGCCCAGACCCACCGTGTTGAGGAAGGACAGGCGGGCGCTGACCTCCTTGAGGATCGGGGCGGCGATCAGCCGCTCGCGCTCGCTGAGTTGCTGGGCTGCCCCACGCTGCTCCTGCAGCGCGCCTGCCCACGCCAGCGCCTCGCGCACCGTCATGCGCGCCAGTTCGCCAATTGTGCGCCCGGCAACGCTGACCGCCCGGACCTCGGGGCGCAGGCGTGCCCCGCCACAGGCGCCGCAGGTGCGCGGCAGCATAAACTGGGCCACGGCGTCGCGCTCACTGTCGTCGCGCGCCTCGGCAATGCGCCGGCGCAGGTTGGGGATGACCCCTTCGAAGGGCGCCTGGACCTGGCGCTCCTTGCCGGCCACGTGGTAGCGCAGGGTGAGCACGTCGCCGTCAGTGCCATAGAGCAGCGCACTGATCGCCTCGGGCGGCAGCGTGCGCACCGGCACGTCGAGCGAGAAGCCGAGGTGCTCGGCCAGTGAAGCCAGCAGATCGTCGTAGTAGCGCCGACTGGCGCGGGCGCTCTCGGCCCAGGGGAGCACTGCCCCCTCGCGGAGCGACTTGCCGCGGTCGGGGATGACCAGGGCCGGATCGAACTCCTGGACGACGCCCAGGCCGCCACAGGTCGGACAGGCGCCCTGAGGGTTGTTGAACGAGAAGTCCCGTGGCTCAAGGCTACCCAGGCTCACCGGACCATGCTGCGGGCAGGCGTACTGCTCAGAGAAGATCAGCTCGGCGCCACCGACGACCTGCACCACCAGCTGGCCCGCGCCGAGCTTCAGCGCCGCCTCGACCGAGTCGCTCAGGCGCACGCGGTCAGGATGGTCGGCGGGCGAAGGGAGTGCCTGGTGCTCCGCCGCTGGCCAGGCGGGGTGGCGGATCACCATGCGATCGACCACCACGTCGATCGTGTGCGGGCGATACTTCTCAAGCTTGAGCGGCTCGTCCAGCTCGTACACCGTGCCATCAACCCGCACGCGCACATAGCCGCGGCGGCGCAGATCATCGAACACTGCCTGGTGCTCGCCCTTCTGTGCGCGCACGATGGGAGCGAGGATCAGCACACGACTGCCCTCGGGCAGCGCCAGCACAGCGTCGACCATCTGCTGGGGGAGCTGGCGCGTGAGCGGGCGGCCGCACTGGGGACAGTGGGGCCGGCCAATGCGGGCGAAGAGCAGGCGCAGAAAGTCGTAGATCTCAGTGACCGTGCCGACGGTGGAGCGCGGGTTGCGGCTGCCGCTCTTCTGGTCGATGGCGATCGCTGGTGAGAGCCCGTCGATCGCATCGACGTCGGGCTTCTCAAGCTGGCCGAGGAACTGGCGCGCATAGCTGGACAGGCTCTCGACGTAGCGGCGCTGGCCTTCGGCAAAGATCGTATCAAAGGCCAGCGAGCTCTTGCCCGACCCCGAGAGGCCGGTGATCACCACCAGCCGGTTGCGCGGGATGCGCACGTCGATGTTCTTCAAATTGTGCTCGCGCGCGCCGCGCACGACAATCCAGTCCATACACGGTCCCCCGAAGCTGGGCGTGAGCAATCCTGCGCAGCCGTGCCGCCGGCTCCAGTCGAGAGCGCCCCCCCTCCGCCTGGAATGCGCTGCGAACCGGGCGATCCACCGCAGACCGACGCAGGATCGTAGCACAGAACCACCGGCGCGGCAACCCGCGGTCAGCGACAGCGCTGCGTACGAGCCGGCTCACAAACACGCTTACGTTGACGGGACCTTGGTCATACTTGTGAGCCCTATTAACTGATTTTATACTTACGCATGACAACCCGACACGTTGCAGCCAATCAGACAGAGAACGAGGCTTGAACTTATGACGCTGACCCGCAGACAGCTCTTCGGCACTGGCGCGGCGCTGGCCGCTTCGGCGGTTGCGGCGCAGACCCTGCTCAGTGAGCCGGAGCCGGTGCTGGCGGCCTGCCAGGCCCTGCCGCCAGCCTCGCCGACGAGCGTCGCGATGAACCGGCTGTCAAACGGCATGCGCGCTCGCGACCTGGCGGCCTTCAACGCGCTCGGTGCAACGCCCGACGAGCGCTACGAGCGCTGGGTCGAGCAGCAACTCAACCCGGCCGGGATCGACGACGGCGAATGCGAACAGCGCATTGCCGCAACTCGCCTGAAGATCAGGTACGAGACGGTGAATGAAGTGCGCCCGCTGAATCTGCTTGACGCCAGCACCGAGCAACTCTGGACGCGGGCGAGTGACAGTATGCTGAACTGGAGCGAGCGGATCCGGCCCTATGAGGAGGTCCGTGTCGCCACCTGGATCCGCGCGGTCTACAGCCGGCGGCAGCTCTTCGAGGTACTGGTCGACTTCTGGCACAACCACTTCAACGTGCGCGCAACGTCCGAGGGTAACATTGCCACCACCTGGCCGGTCTATGATCGGCTCATCCGTACCCACGCGCTGGGCAACTTCCGGACCTTCACCGAAGAGGTCGGCAAGAGCACGGCGATGATGCTCTATCTGGACAATGCCAGCAATCGCGCGGCAGGTGGCGAGGGTGGCAACGAGAACTATGCCCGTGAGCTCTTTGAGTTGCACACCCTCGGCTCCGACAACTATCTCAAGTTCTACGATAATCGCGGCCTGATCGAGCCGGTGAGCTACGGTGGGGAGCGTTTCCCCCGTGGTTACATCGACGACGACATCTATGAGGCCTCGCGCTGCTTTACCGGCTGGACGATCGCTAACGGGCGCGATGGACGGCCGAACACCGGCGAGTTCGTCTACAAGGCTGACTGGCACGACACCTACCCGAAGACGGTGCTCGCCGTGCGCCCGCTGGAGGGCATCGCCCCCGCGCCGAACATCCAGCCGCGCCAGGCCGACCTTGCCGACGGCAAGCAGGTCTTCGACCTGGTCTGTTTCCACCCTGGCACGGCCCGCCATCTCTGCACCAAGCTCGCGCGGCGCCTGATCGCCGATGACCCGCCCCAGCGGGTGATCGATGCGGCGGTGGAGGTGTGGATGGCCAATCGGCAGGCCCCCGACCAGATCCGCCAGGTCTTGCGCACGATCCTGCTGGCACCCGAGTGCCGCACCACCTACGGCGCCAAAATGCGCCGACCGCTTGAGGTGATCTGGGCCTACCTGCGGGCCACCGAGGCGCAACTGCCCAGCGATGAAGAGTCGGTTGGCGGCGACGCGACCCGGGGCGGCTACTGGGCCAGCCTGTTCTACAACGCCGACCTGACCGGTCACCGCCTGTTCGGCTGGGACACCCCGACCGGCCATCCGGACACGGCAAGCTACTGGGCCAACACCAACGCGCTGCTCGTCCGCTGGAACAACTGCTACAACCTGGCCCAGAGCTGGGGCGGCAACGTCCAGATCGATATCATCGGCCAGACAAACCTGAATGAAACGTGCGCGCAGATCGTCGAGTACTGGGCCGGTCGGCTCTGCGGCTTCCCGATCGCGTCCTGGATCCAGCGCGACCTGGCTACCTTCCTGGCGTTTGGCGGCGACATCAATGCGCCGCCGCGCCCGACCAGCCGCGCTCCCGACTGGGGCGCGATCGAAGGGGTGCACGACCGGGTACGCGCCATGGTGCACCTGCTGGCGATGAGCCCCGATTTTAACCTGCGCTGAGGTTTCGCCTCGCGCGTTTGTGGGAGGGCAGGTCGTTTCCCCCGCGGCCACCCTCAACCTGGCCGGGCGTGCTCCCCCCGCGCCCGGCCACCTCCCCCTTTGCCAGCCACAATGATCGGCGCCGCCGCGCGCCTGGAGGAGCATACCGTGTCAGTTACCCGCCGTGAATTCTTGATGGGCTGCAGCGCCGCGATTGCGGCCCTGGCAGCCGGCCAGGTCAGCCAGTTGATCTTTGCTGACAAGGCACGCGCGGCCGGCAGCAACGAGATCCTGGTTGTTGTCTTCCTCCGTGGCGGCTGTGATGGCCTGAGCCTGTTGAGCCCCTACGATGACCCGGCCTACCGCCAGGCCCGGGGCGAGCTGGCTTTGCCGCTCACAGGGACCAACGCACCGCTGCGCATCGATCCGCGCAACAGCTCCTACGGCACCAGCAGCTTCGGTCTGAATGCCAAAATGCCGCAACTCAAAGAGCTCTACGATGGCGGGCGCCTGGCCCTGGTTCATGCCTGCGGTCTCGATGACGATACGCGCAGCCATTTCGACGCGATGGACTACATCGAGCGCGGTACCCCGGGCAACAAGGCCACTGGGAGCGGCTGGATCACCCGCCATTTGCAGACCAGCGGTGAGGCGCCGGGGCTGCTGCCGGCACTGGCCGCCGGGAGTGCGGCACCTGCCTCACTGCTCAGCTACGGCAGCGCCGTGGCAATGAACAATCCCCGCTCTTTCGGCATCAACACCTACTGGCGCTACAACCGCGCCGAGGAAGGCTACCCCATGCTCAAGGTGCTGGAGGGCTTCTACCCCGGCACGGGCGTCAATCCCCTGGATGTGGCCGGGAAGCGGACAGTCGAGACGATCAAGACCATTCACGCCGCAAACCCCGGCGTCTACACCCCGCGCAGCGGGGTCAGCTACCCCACCGGCTCCTTCGGCGACGCGCTGAGGACCGTCGCCCAGGTGGTCAAGCTCGAACAGGGACTGCGGATCGCCACGGTGGACTTCGGCGGCTGGGATACGCATGAGAGCCAGGCGCAGAGCGATGGCAACGGCTACCTGCCCGATCGGCTCGGCATCCTCTCCCAGGGCCTGCATGCCTTCTACAGCGACCTGATTGACTATGAGAGCCGCCTGACGGTCGTGGTTATGAGCGAGTTTGGCCGCCGCCTGGGACGCAATGCCAGCAATGGCACCGACCACGGTCACGGCAACGTCATGCTGGTGCTTGGCGGCGCCGTCAACGGCGGGCGGGTCTATGGCGCCTGGCCGGGCCTGCGGGATCTGGACCAGGGGCAAGATCTGCGCATCACCACTGATTTCCGCGTCGTGCTAGGCGAGATCATCACCCGGCGCCTGGGCAATCGCAACCTGGGCGCGATCTTCCCCGGCCTGACGGCGCAGATCTACCAGCCACTCGGCCTCGTCAACGGCGCGGATCCCGGGCCGATCAGCTGGGCCAGCGCCAGTGACACACTGGAAATCCAGCAGAGCCCGAACCTGCCGCGGCGTCTGTATCTGCCAATGGCCGGCAAGTGCTGACCCTGGGCGGCCTGCGGCGAGGGTTGTCATTCCGCGCCCTTCGCTCCGGCTACGCCTCCGCTCAGGGTGACAGGCGGACGACGTCCTGATGCGGCACAGGGTGACAGGCGGACGACGTCCTGATGCGGCAAAAGGCAAAACTTCGTTGTAGTGTTAGGCGAACGCGGCCAGTTCGCGTGAAAGGCGGTCGAGATCGCCGGCAGCTAGCGGCTCGCGCAGGCGGGCCACGGCGCTGCGCAGGATGCTCAGCCGTTCGGCAGTGGGCACCTCGCCGCAGAGACCGAGGGTAGCACGGAGCACGGCGAGATAGGGGCGAGCAAGATCGCCGGGGGGCAGAGTCTGCTCAATCAGGCCGAAGTCGACCTCGATCTGGCGCCGGGCGCCCGCCCAGTCCACCACGGCGGGCAACTCGGCGGCCAGGGCGAGCAGGCGCGTGATGCGCTCGACGGCGGCGCCGCGGGCAGCGGCTTCCGCGGGCGGGGCAGCGGAAGCCGTTGCGGTTGGTCCAGGCACCATCGCGGGCTGCTCCGCCTCACTGGCGAGCAGCGCCTGGAGACGCGGCAGGCCAGCGATCAGCATGGCCTCGATCTCGCGGGCATACTGGAGCCAGGCCCCCACCTGCATCCGAAACGGGTCGGGAATATCGCGGCTGCGCCCGGCGAGCTCACCCAGGGTGGTGACGCTGGCGGTGGGGTAGCGGCTGCGCACCACACGCGCGACCCCGCGTTCAACGGCGATGAGCAGGCGCGCATCGGCAACCAGCGTTGCGCTGAGCGAGCGGGCGCTGTGGCCGTCAAGATCGAGGCCGAGGGTCAACAGCGCGTCACGCGCCTCGGGCTCGGCCGGATCGCCATCGTGGCCCACCACGCCGGCTGACTCGACCCGCCAGCGGTAACCGTGGCTGGCCAGAAGACGGCGCAGCAGGGCGGCAGTCATCGGGGCGCGGCCCGTATCGGCAGCGCCGACGATCACGAGGAGCGGCTCATCCATCAGGCGCCTTCCAGCAGCGTGCGGCAGCGACACGGCTGGATTGTAGAGCGGGAGAACAGGCCTGTCAACCAGGCCTTCTTCAGAAATATTTGACCTTTTTGCCAGCCTGTGCTATCCTTCCGCCCCGCCAGCGACCCCGACCGTCGCGGCGGTCCGCGTCGCCCCGTTGCGATCTGTGCGACCGTGAGGTCAGTCTCCGTCTTCCCAGGGGAGCCTCGGGCAACGTTGCCCACCGCTCCCGGGGCTGTTCCAGCCCCAGCTTGCGCCGATCCGCGTCAACCGGTCACCCTGGCCACCCGAACAGGCCAGACCGGTACTCCGGATAGACGCTCACACGGCCAGGTGCCACGAACGCGCCGGCCTGATCCGTGCCGATCATGCAGGGGGTGTTGCCCCCACGGTAACCAGGAGGTTAAGTCTTGCCCAGTATGCGTTTGTCTCTGCCACGCCGCAGCGCCGACGCCCACCGTGCCACCTTGGCGAACATGCTCCGGCTGGTGGTGCTCTGCGCCATCGTCCTCACGCTCTTCCTTCCCATCCCCGCCCATGCTGCGCCCAGCCTGATCCTGCCCACCACACCAGGCGAGGACTGGCGGATCCTCCAGGGCTACGGCTGTGGCACCCACAACGGCTGGGATCGCTACTCGCTCGACCTGGCCCAGGTCAACGGCCCGACCTACAACGCGCCCATCCGCGCGGCTGCGGGTGGCGAAGTCTGGCACTGGGAGGGTGGGAGCGGGACGCTGATCCTCAATCACGGCGGCAATTTCTTCACGATGTACACCCACCTCGCGCGCGCGGTAACGACGCAGCGCGGCCGCTACCTTGCAGCCGGGGAGACGCTCGGCTTCGCGGGTGACCGCGGCTCGCCGGGGGTGCCCCACCTGCACTTCACCGCCTTCACTGCCCGGCGCGACGGCTGGAGTGGCAAACAGTCGGTGCCGCTCCGCTTCGCCGAGGGTGTGGATCTGCCCGAGGTCGGCGGCTGCAATCAGCACGGCGGGAAGATCGTGCGCGCGGTTGCGAATCGCGCGCCGGAGGTCAACTTCCGTTCCGAGCTGCAGCCAGGGAGCTGGTACAACAGCGACCAGCGCATCGAGTTTGTCACGGTGTGGGGCGGTGGTGGGCTGAGCCAGGCCTGGAACCAGGAACCAACCGCGGACGCGCCGATGTTCGCCCGGGCCACCGAGGGCTACGCCCAGCTTGCCGAGGCTGGCGAGGGCTTGCACACGCTGAAGGTGCGCGCCTGGGGACCGGACGGCAAACTGACCCTGGCGGAGTTCGGCCCGGTGGGCTACGATGTGACCCCTCCAGACGCGCCGGCCCCGTTTGGCGAACTGCGCCTGGCACCTGGGGTGGCCGCGCTCCAGTGGCAGCCTGCCGGCGACACACTCTCCGGAGTCGCCGGCTACCGCGTCTACATCGGGCCCGACCCGGAGGGCACCGCGGAGTGGTTCACCGCTGAGCCCGCGGTCAAGACCGAGCCGCTCACGCCCGGCCAGTACCTGGTGCGTGTGCAGAGCATCGATCGCGCCGGCAATGGCAGCCCCTGGACGACGATCGGGACGATCGTGGTCAACGAATAATGTGACCGGTGCCGGACGCCGGAGGGCGCCGGGGGGCGCCGCTTTTGGGGGTAGGTTTTTTGGCGGATGGTGTCCTGATGCGCTGCGTGCCCTCACCCCCCTGCCCCCTTCGGCTACGCTCAGGGCAGGCCCCTCTCCCGGGCCGGGAGAGAGGGGGGTATGTTGTCGGCGTTGCGATGCGCCAGCGG
>DAOUBZ010000085.1:0-3290 GCA_034432515.1 Chloroflexaceae bacterium
TCCCTGAGACAGTACTCCCCAAATCGGCCTCAGGCCAAGTATAATAACCTGAATAGCCAGGGCGCAAGTCCGGCGTGTCACGACAATGAGGTCGCGAAAGGGGGCAGCGATGCTGAAGGCCGAGTCATCCCCGCGTGTCGAGCCGGCAGACGAAGGGGTCGCGGCGCCGCGCCGCTGGTTGCCCGGGGTGCTGGTACGTATCGCGCTGCTGCTTGCCGGGCTGCTGGGCTTTGTACTTGCCCTGGAGTTGCTGAAGCGCGGCGCGGCGAGCTATGGCTCGCTGGTCTTCGGGCTGCTGCAGGTGAGCACGCCCGCTGGTGCGCTCGGGCTCGGCTGGTTCCTCGCCTACCTCTTCCTCAGTGGCTCGCCGGTGGCCGCCCTCGCCGTCTCGCTGTTCGCCGCCGGCACACTCGACCCGCCCCAGACGCTGATGATGATCACCGGCTCGCGCCTGGGCGCCGCGCTGGTGGTGCTGGTGACCGGGCTGATCTACGCGGCGCGTGGCCGCCATAGCGTCGATGGCGTGGCGGTTGGTGTCCTGGCCCTGCTCACGACCGCGGTCATCTATCTGCCGGCGATGGTGCTGGCCTACTGGCTGGTGGTCGCCGGTCACGTCGCCGTGCCAGAGGTGACTGCGGTGGCGCCGCTCACCTCGCTGATCGACCCGCTGGTCGACCCGGTAGCCGGGCTGATGACCAGCTACTTTTCGCCCTGGGCACTGCTCGGCGCGGGCGTGATGCTGCTGATGGGCGCCTTTGCGCTGATCGACCGGGCCCTGCCGACCATCCATCACGCGAGCCCGGCCATGGCACGGGTCGAGCGCCTCGCCCGCAGCCCGCTGGCGATGTTTCTGCTCGGTGCCGCGATCACCACCCTGACGCTCTCGGTCTCGGTTTCGGTCTCGGCCCTGGTGCCCCTGGCGGCGCGCGGGATCGTGCGCCGCGAGCGAACGGTACCCTACATCATGGGCGCCAACATCACCACCTTCGTCGATACCCTGGTTGCCGCGCTGATCGTTGCTGGCGCCGCAGCGTTCACCATCGTGCTGATCGAGATGGTCTGTGTGACTGTCATCTCGCTGCTGGTGCTCTTCCTGGCCTATCACCCGCTGGAGCAATTGCTGCTGCACCTGCAGGAGGGCATTCTGCGCGACCATCGTGCGACGGCCGTTTTCGCCGCGGTGCTGGTGCTGGTGCCGCTGGGGCTGCTCTTCTGGCGTTGAGCCGTGGCCCTTTACCGGGCGCTCCGCACCTCGCGGCTCCCGGCGAGAACATCGAGTGCGGCCACCACCTGCGGATCGCTCTCCAGCGGGAAGCGCCACCATTCAGCCTCTACGGAGCGATCGGGCAGGACGCCGCGTTCCTCGATCAGCGTGCCGTCCGGCAACCGGAAGGCTACTGTCGCCAGGAGCAGGCGCGAACCGTCGTCGTAGCTGTAGCTGTACAGGTTTTCCGTGTTGCCCGCGCTGGGCAGGCCAACCACCTGGGCGCGACCGAGCACCTGCATGCCGGCGGCGAACATCTCTGCGGCGCTCGCCGAGTCCGGCCCGATCAGCACGACGATCGGGACACCGTCCATCCCGGGTATGGTCTTGCCGGTGGGGATGACCTGATCTTCATTGATCTCGCGGCCCCGCGTGCTGCCGATGCTGCCGCCATCGTGGAACAGGGCGATCGTATTGCGCATCAGGTGGACGTAGCCGCCCGAGTTGGCGCGCACGTCGAGGATCAGACCATCGAGCGGGCCGCTGGCGAGCAGTGTCTCCACAGCAGCCTGCACCTTTGTGTCGACGTCCTCCACATAGAAACTGGGGATCTCGACGTAGCCGACGGCCTGGCCGGGCAGCAGTTGCGCCCGGACCTGGTTGAAGGCGTCCGCGCTGATTGGCTCCCGCACCACCTCTACCTCGCGCGGCGGGGCCTGGCCGGTCTGCACCTTCAGGCGCACGACGGTCCCGGGTTCGCCACGCACCGCGCCGATCGGGCCATCGGGCCCGAAGGCCGCGGTGGCGGTGAAGGGGATGCCGTCGATGGCGAGGATGAGATCACGGGGGCGAATGCCGGCGCGGCTTGCCGGCCCATCGGGTGCCAGCACCGTCACCAGGCCGCCCTCGTCGATGGTGCGGATCTGGGCGCCGATGCCGCCATAGCGATACTCGCCCTTGTACTCCGCCTGCTGGGCAGCTACCTCCTGCGGTGACTCGAAGCGCGAGTGGTCATCATCGAGGCGCGCGATCAGCTCGCGCATCAGCGCATAGAAGACCGCGGGGTCGTCCGCCGCGGCCACTCGGGGTGCGAACTCGGCCCAGGTCGCCTCCCAGTCGACCCCGCGGTAGTCGGCGTAGACATAGTTGTCGCGCACGGTCGTCCAGACGCGCTCGAAGATCGCGGTCCGCAGGTCGGCGGCGACAGGGGCCAGGGTTGGCGTCGGGTCCAGAGGGACAAAGGTCGGCGTGGGCGGCGCCGGGGTAGGGCTGGGGGTGACGGTCGGGGTACTGGTGGCGGTAGCCGTTGGCGCAACGCGGGTCGGCGTGGGCGCCTGCGCGGTGACGGACGGTGTGGGCTGTGGCGCGAGGGCGGTGGGCCAGGACAGGCGGGCACAGCCGCTCAGCATGAGCGCGACGAGCAGCACAACGATACGGCGATGCAGATGGCCCATTGCGGCTGCACACCCTGGTCAGCAAAATATCCCAATGGCATCATACCATTGCCTGGTGCCGGCGGGCGGTCGCTGGTACGCGGATGAGCAGATTCTCAGGCATAGGGTGGTATAATAGAGCTGGAACGGCGCGTGACGAGCCGCCGCTGGGGGCACCCCCCCAGAGGAACTTCCCGACTCCTCGCCCACCTCCCGGTGGAAGGTCGCCCCGCGAAACAGCAAGCGGGGGCACGTGCGGGGTGACCTGCACGTGACGCAAGACGGCAACAGCAAGCATTCCCGCCGATGGCCCGCGAGGGCTCAGGTAAGGGCTGAAACGGTTGGTGTAAGAGACCAACGGCGTCGCCAGTAATGGCGGCGGCCAGGCGACTGCGCCGGCTGATGGGGAGCAAGGTGCGTGGGGCGGGCTCATCGGTGGAAGTCGCGGCGTGCCGCGACGCCTGTACCACCCCGCTCGCTCGCATCGCAGCCGCGCGGGCAGACCGGGTAATCCCCGGCGCGCTACAAGCGGCCTCCGCGCAGCGGAGAGATAGATGGCGGCATCATAACAGAATCGGGGGTACCGTCACGCGCCTCCGGCCACGCAGCGACTGTCGGGTTGTTGGGCCGAAGCATTGGCGCAGCCAATGCTT
>DAOUBZ010000086.1:0-5314 GCA_034432515.1 Chloroflexaceae bacterium
CCACCAATCAAACAATCCCTGGGGCGGCGTAGCCGCCCACACCCCTCTGCAGGAGGCGGACGTTGCACAAGCCCTGGGGTATGAGATGGTATGATACACCCGACCAGCCACGGACGCCGAATGACGGACAGGAGCGTTGAGTGTGACGAACCCAAGCGGACGGATCGTCAATGTTGGCCTGGTGCAGCTGCGCTGTGGCGACAGCCCCGAGGAGAATACGACCGCGGCAATCGCGGGTGTGCGCGAGGCCGCCGCGCGCGGTGCCCAGGTGGTCTGCCTGCCCGAGCTCTTCCGCTCGCGCTACTTCTGCCAGAGCGAGGACTATGCCCACTTTGCCCTCGCCGAGCCCATCCCTGGCCCCGGCACCGAACGCTTCGGCGCCCTGGCCCGCGAGCTCGGGGTGGTGATCATCGCCAGCCTCTTCGAGAAGCGTGCCGAGGGCCTCTATCACAATACCGCCGCCGTGCTCGACGCCGACGGGGCCTACCTCGGCAAGTATCGCAAGATGCACATCCCCGACGATCCACTCTACTACGAGAAGTTTTACTTCACCCCGGGTGATCTCGGCTTCAAGGTCTTTCCGACCCGCTTTGCCCGCCTCGGGGTGCTGATCTGCTGGGACCAGTGGTACCCCGAGGGGGCCCGACTCACTGCGCTGCGGGGCGCCGACATCCTCTTCTACCCGACTGCGATCGGCTGGCACCCCGGCGAAAAGGCCGCCCACGGTGTCGCCCAGCACCAGAGCTGGGAGCTTATCCAGCGCTCCCACGGGGTGGCCAATGGCTGCTACGTGGTCAGCGTCAACCGTACCGGCCACGAGGGCGACCCGGCCGGCGGGATCGAGTTCTGGGGGCAGAGTTTTGTCAGCGACCCGCAGGGAACCGTGCTTGTGCGCGCCCCAGTGGACGATCCGGCTGTGCTTGTGCAGCCGCTCGACCTGGGCATGCTCGATGTCCAGCGCACTCACTGGCCCTTCCTGCGCGATCGCCGTATCGACGCCTATGGTGAGATCACCAGGCGTTTCATCGACGAGTGAAAACACCACGTGACCTGGGCTATCGTATGCCCGCCGAGTGGGCACCCCACCAGGCTACCTGGCTCTCCTGGCCACACAAGGAGGCTAGCTGGCCCGGCAAGCTCGACGCTATCTTACCGGTCTACGCGCAGGCGGTAGCTGCCCTGGCCCGCTCCGAGCCGGTGCATATCAATGTCAACGATGCGGCGATGGAAGCCCAGGCGCGCGCCCTGCTCGCCACAGCGGGCGCCAACGGCGAGATCCACTTCCACCGCTTTCCTACCAACGACGCCTGGTGCCGCGACCACGGCGCGATCTTCCTTGTGCGCGACGAGGAGCCGAAGCTCGCTGCCGTTGACTGGGACTTCAACGCCTGGGGCGGCAAGTACCTGCCCTATGATCTCGACGACGAGATCCCCCGCCAGATGGCCGCCTACCTCGACGCGATCTGCTTCCAGGGCGGCATGGTGCTCGAAGGTGGCTCGATCGAGGTGGATGGGGCGGGCCTGCTGCTCACTACTGAGCAGTGCCTGCTTAACCCCAACCGCAACCCGCAGCTCAGTCGCGCGACGATCGAGACGCGGCTGTGTGACTTCTTCGGTGTCGAGAAGGTCCTCTGGCTGGGCGAGGGCATCGTCGGTGACGATACCGACGGCCACATCGACGACCTCGCCCGCTTCGTCGCCCCGGCCACCGTGCTCGCCGCGGTCGAGGAGGATCCGCAGGACGAGAACTACCACCTGCTCCGGGAGAACCTGCGCCGCCTCCAGTTGATGACCGACCTCCAGGGCCGCCCGCTAACGGTGCTCAGCATGCCTATGCCGCCGCCTGTGGTCCACGATGGCCAGCGTTTGCCCGCCTCCCACGCCAACTTCTACATCGGCAACCGGGTGGTGCTGCTGCCCACCTTCGGCGGGGCCAGCGACGCCCGGGCCGCCGAGTTGCTGCAGCGCTGCTTCCCCGACCGGGCGATCGTGGGCCTCGATTGCACCGACATGGTCTGGGGCCTCGGCGCCTGGCACTGCCTCACCCAGCAGGTGCCGGCCGTGGCGGATCACGACCTGTCGGGCACTTCCACCCGGAGCTAAGCCGTGGTTGCGAAGCGGCCATTCCTGCTTGACCGTCGCATCGCGGATGCGTGACGCGATGAGGCGATCCGATCGCGTGGTCGCTTCATCGCATCCGCGCAAACCGTCATGCGGGTTTCAACCGTGCCCAGGACACGCCAGGGAGAAGCCAATGCCGCCCTCTCAGTCACCCCGCCGTGTGCGTCGCATGTGCCTCCTTGCGCTCCTGCTGGTGGTCCTTGCCGCCCTCGCCGGACCGGCAACGCCCACGCGGGCCCTCGCGCCGAATGCCCCGGTGGTGATCAGCCAGGTTTACGGGGGCGGCGGCAATAGCGGCGCGCCCTTTGCCAACGACTACGTCGAGCTCTTCAATCGCAGTGCTGCCAGCGTCAGCCTGAATGGCTGGTCGATCCAGTACGCCGGCGCCACCACGACCGGCAATTTTAGCGCCAATGCCGTCGTCACGCTGAGCGGGAACCTGGCACCGGGCCAGTACTACCTGGTCCAGCTGAGCGGCGGCGCCAGCGGCGCGGCGCTACCCACCCCGGATGTGAGTGGCGCCATCAACGCCAGCGCCACGGCCGGCAAGGTGGCGCTGGTGACCAGCACCAGCGGGCTGGCCTGCAACGGCGGTTCGACACCCTGCACGGCGGAACAGGCGGCGCTCATCCTCGACCTGGTCGGCTATGGCAGCGCCAACTTCTTCGAAGGCGCCGGCCCGGCGCCGATGCTGAGCAATACCAGTGCTGCCTTCCGTGCGAGCGGCGGCTGCACCGACACCAACAGCAACAGCGCCGATTTCGTTGCCAGCGTGCCGGCCCCGCGCAACAGCGCCAGTTCACTCGCGCCCTGTGGTGGCGAGCCAACGCCCACGGCCCCCAGCATCATCACCCAGCCGCAGAGCCGGACGATCGCTGCCGGGCAGACGGTGATCCTGAGCGTGGTTGCCACGGGCAGCGAGCCGCTCAGCTACCAGTGGTACGCCGGTGACAGTGGCGACACCGCCAGCCCGATCGATGGCGCCAGCGCCAGCAGCTACACCACCCCGGCGCTCGCGGCGGGCAGCTACCGCTACTGGGTCCGCGTGAGCAACAGCGTCGGCAGCGTCGATAGCCAGACCGCGACGCTGACCGTGGTCGCCGGCCCGCCGATCACGCCGATTGGCCAGGTGCAGGGCAGCGGCCCGGCCAGCCCGCTCGTCGGCCAGAGCGTCACCGTCGAAGCGCTGGTGGTCGGCGATTACCAGGCAGCTAGCGAGCTGCGCGGCTTCTTCCTGCAGGAGGAGGATGCTGACGCCGACGGCGATCCCGCCACCTCCGAGGGCCTGTTCGTCTTCTGCAATAGCTGCCCGCTGGATGTGGCGCTGGGCGACCGGGTGCGCGTGACCGGCAGTGTGAGCGAGTTCTTCGACATGAGCCAGATCACGGCCAGCACCGCGGGCAGCATCACGGTGCTGAGCCGGAACAACCCGTTGCCCACGCCGGCCAGCCTGAGCCTGCCCGTGCCCGGGGTCACCGGCGCCGACCTGGCCACCGCCCGCCCGCAGATCGATGCCTACTTCGAGGCCTTCGAGGGCATGCTGGTGCGTTTCCCGGCCACGCTTACCATCGCCGAGCACTTCGAACTGGCCCGCTATGGCCAGCTCGTGCTCAGCGCCGACGGACGCCCACGCCAGTTTACCGACCAGAGCCTGCCCGATGCTGCCGGCTATGCCCGGCACCTGGTGGATGTGGCCCGGCGCACGATCATCCTCGATGATCTGAACAACACCCAGAACAGTGCCATCGCCAGTGGCGCGAACCAGCCCTACTTCTGGCCCCGGCCCGGCCTGAGCAGCAGCAACTTCTTCCGCGGCGGCGATACGATCACCAATCTGACCGGCGTGCTGCACTGGTCCTTCGCCGGCCAGAGTGGCACCGATGCCTGGCGCATCCGCCCGGTTGAGCCGGCCTTCAGCTACGCGTTTACCAGCGCCAACCCGCGCCCGGCGCCACCGGCAGTGGCCGGTAGCCTGCGTGTGGCCGCTGCCAATGTGTTGAACTACTTCCTCACGATTGACACCACCGCGTCGAGCACGGCCGGCAGCTGTGGCCCCAGTCGAACTGCCGACTGCCGTGGACCCGACAGCGCCGCTGAGAGTCTGCGCCAGCGCGAGAAGCTGACCCAGGCCCTGCTCGGCCTCAACGCCGCCGTGGTCGGTCTGGTCGAATTGGAGAATACGCCAGCCGTCACCCCGACGCTGCAGATCGTCAACGACCTGAACGCCGCCGGCCCCGCCAGCTACAGCTACATCGATACCGGCCTGATCGGCAGTGACGCGATTCGGGTCGGGATGCTCTACCAGCCGGCCCGTGTAACTCCGGTCGGCCGTTTCGCCGTGCTCGATACCAGCGTCGACCCCGAGTTCGACTCCAGCCGCAACCGCCCGGCGCTGGCCCAGAGCTTCCGCGAGAACGCCAGCGGCGAGCTCTTCACCGTGGTGGTTGCCCACCTGAAGTCCAAGGGCGACTCAGGGCTCGGCGGGGCGGGCGGCGTCTGCACCGTCCAGGGCCCCGGCGCCAACCCGAACTGCGACCAGAACGACGGTCAGGGCTTCTGGAGCGCGAGCCGCACCCGCGCCGCTGCGGTGCTGGCCCGCTGGCTGGCCAGCGACCCGACGGGGGTGGGTGACCCCGACTATCTGATCGTCGGCGACCTGAACGCCTACCGCAACGAGGACCCGATCCGCGCGCTCAAGGCAGCCGGCTTCGTGGACCTGGTCGATCGCTTGCTGGGCCCCGACGCCTACAGCTACCTCTTCGACAGCCAGCTCGGCTATCTGGACTACGCCCTGGCCAGCCCGAGCCTTGCTACACGGGTGACCGGCGTGAGCGAGTGGCACATCAATGCCGATGAGCCGGTCCTGTTCGACTACAACGACTCTATCCAGGACCCCGGTGAGGCCAGCTTCGAGCGCAAGTCGAATGCGCTGCCGCTCTACGCCGCCGACGCGTTCCGCACCTCCGATCACGACCCGTTGCTTGTCGGGCTCAACCTGGCCCGCACCGACACGCGCCTGTACCTGCCACTACTGGCGCGCTAGGGGGCGCACATGCCCCGGTGCCGGGGGGCGCAGCGGTGGGCGCAGCACGCTGCGCCCCTACCATGCCTCTACCATGCCCCGGTGCCGGGGCTACCAGGGGTGGGTTTTTGGGGAGTTGCGCCCCCAGGCCCCACATACCCCACCCCCCTA
>DAOUBZ010000087.1:0-1500 GCA_034432515.1 Chloroflexaceae bacterium
GGCTCAGCCGAACGGCCGGGGTAGGCCGAAGCGCGTATCGAAGGGGCGTTCGCACCCTGAGTAGCGCGCAGCGCGTATCGAAGGGTGCGAAAACCAGGACGTTGCATCACCCCGTTACCCCCGGCGCCGGATTTGCACCCCCGTCCTGCGCTTGCTACAATGGGTCCACCACCTGACCCGGACAGGCGCTTCGCGCTCGATTGCCGCCTATGCGCCCTGCGTCCCACAATCTGCAGGCCCTGCGCGACCAGCTGAGTGCCGAGGCGCGCGCCTTGCTCGACCGCACGGGCGCCCTGCCTGCGGAGTTGTGCGCACGCCTCGGCGCCGACCTGCGGGCCCAGCTCGCCGGCTGTATCGCCTGCGTTCCCGCCCCCCTGGTGCGGGCCCAGCTCGCCGATCCGCGGCCCGGGCGCGTGCATGGCGCTTTCTGGCAGGGTAGCCTGCTCTGTGCGGACCTCTCCGGCTTCACGGCGCTTGCCGAGCAACTCAGCGTGCTCGGCCGCCAGGGCGCCGAGGAGTTGAGCATCGTTGTGAGCCGGCTCTTCGACGCGCTGCTCGCTGAGGTGCATCGCCGCCAGGGAACGCTGCTCAAGTTCGGCGGCGACGCGCTCACCGCCTTCTTTGATGACGCGCAGCTCGGCCCCCAGCATGCCGCGGCGGCTGCGGCGGCAGCCCTTGCGATGCAGCAGCGTATGGCCGCCTTCGCCGGCCTGCAGACCCGTGCCGGTAGCTTCACGCTGCGCCTGCGGGTCGCGGTGCACAGTGGGCGCGTCTTTGCCGCCGAGGTGGGCGACGCCAGCCATGTCGAACTGCTGGTCACCGGCCCTGAGGTGAACCGGGTCGCTATGGCTCAAGAACTGGCCGAACCTGGCCAGGTGCTGGTCAGCGACCAGACCGCCGCGCTGATCCCCGCAGTCACCCTGCGCCCGGCCCGCGGCGGCTTTCATGCCATCCAGGCCCTGCCCGAGCCCGATCTGCCGCCGCCCCTGCCCGCACCGCAGCCAGCCAGCGGGCCGGACGATCTGGCGACCCTGGCGCGGCTGGCCGAGCAACTTGCGGCCCTGCGCCCCTACCTGGTGCGCGGGCTGCCCCGTCGCTTCCTCAGTGCCGCCGCTAGTGGCCCGGGCGAGTTTCGCCCGGTGAGCGTGCTCTTCGCCAATGTGCAGGACTTCGGCCCGCTGCTCGCCGGCCTGAGCGATGCGCCCGACACGGCCGCCGCCATCGTCAATGCCTACTACCAGCGGGCACAGGCGGTCGTGCATCACTACGACGGCATCGTCAACAAGCTGGACCTGGCGACACGCGGCGATAAGCTGATGGCGCTCTTCGGCGCCCCTGCCGCCCACGAGGACGACCCGATCCGCGCGGTGCGCTGCGCACTGGAGCTGCGCGAAGCCCTCGAGGCGGCGAGTCAGGCGATCGCCCGGCTCAACAGCGAGCCCGGCGCTGCGCCGCCGGCACGGGCCAACCCGCGCCTCACCCAGCGGATCGGTCTGGCCA
>DAOUBZ010000088.1:0-3679 GCA_034432515.1 Chloroflexaceae bacterium
GGCCGTGGGCGACGATCGCGGCGACGTGCGCTGCCCACGGATCCACGAGCACCACCTCGGCCACGCCCGCCAGGTAGAAGCCGAACACGCCACCCAGGGCGCCGGCACCGATGATCGCGATACGCACTGGTTCACCTCACTACTCGGGGCAGGGCCGATGCAACGTCGGAACGCGAACGCATCCTGAGTAGCGCGCTGCGCGCTACTCAGGATGCGAAAATCAGGACGTTGCAAGCAACTGCTGGCAAACCCCGTTTTGCCCAGCCGGATGCGCGGGCGTCCCGCCCGCATACGGGCCGCAGGCCCGCGTACCCGGGTTTGCCAACAGTATCGTTGCAATCGCCCTGCTGTGTACCAGGGTGGGCTTGCGTGGTGCCGCAGTTTCGGGTAGAATCCTGACCACCCAGCGTAGCCCTCACCGTTGAAGCACCACACAGGGGCCACCCGGCCTCATTGGAGGCTTTGTGTCGACAGAGATCGATCTTGTCCACGCCGACCACGAACACCTGCTGCACCCGCTCTACCACCCTACGGCCCACCAGTCGCCGAAGGTCTGGGTTGAAGGCCAGGGTGCTATCGTAAAGGACATCACCGGTAAGGAGTACATCGACGGCCTGAGCGGCCTGTGGAACGTCAATGTCGGCCATGGACGCGAGGAACTGGCCGAGGCCGCGGCGGCGCAGATGCGCCAGCTGGCCTTCTTCTCGGGCTATGTCGGCTCGACCAACCTGCCGGCCATCCACCTGGCTGAGAAGCTGGCGGAGTTGTTCTACCCCTCGATCAATACGTTCTTCTTCACCAGCGGCGGCGCCGAGAGCACCGAGACGTCGTTCAAGACGGCGCGCTTCTACTGGAAGGCGGTCGGCAAGCCTGACAAGGTCAAGTTCATCTCGCGCATGAAGGGCTACCACGGCGTGACGATGGCTGCCATGGCCGCGACGGGTCTGCCCGCCTACTGGCCGATGTTTGAGCCGCGCATGCCCGGCATTCTGCACATCGAGTCGCCCTACCCCTATCGCTTCGTCAACAAGACGCCCGAGGTCAGCGATGGGGTGGCAGCGGCCAATCTGCTGGAGGAGGCCATTCTGCGCGAGGGGCCGGACACGGTCGCCGCCTTCATCGCCGAGCCGATCCAGGGCGCGGGCGGGGTCATTCCACCGCAGGACGATTACTTCACGCGCATCCGCGAGATCTGCGACCGCTATGAGGTGCTGTTGATCGCTGACGAGGTGATCACCGGTTTCGGGCGCACCGGGCGCTGGTTCGGCCTGGAGCACTACGGCATCGAGCCCGACATCGTGCAGTTTGCCAAGGGCATCACCTCGGGCTACGTGCCGCTGGGCGGCATCGGGGTGAGCGACCGCATCCGGGACGTGATCGAGCATGTGCCGCCCGAGAAACGCTGGATGCATGCCTATACCTACTCGGGACACCCGACCGCCTGCGCGGTGGCCCTGGCCAACATCGCGATCATCGAGCGCGAGGGGCTGGTGCAGCGCGCCGCCGAAGTGGGCTCCCATCTCAATGAGGCGCTCCAGGAACTGGAGGAGATGCCCACGGTCGGCAATGTGCGCGGCAAAGGCATGATGGCCGCCGTTGAACTGGTGGCCGATAAGACCACGCGCGAGCCCTTCCCTGCTGCGGCCAATGTCGGCGGACGCGTGCAGCAGGAACTGGTCAAACGCGGGCTGTTCACGCGCAATATCGGCGATACGATCTGTCTTGCGCCGCCGCTGGTGACGCCGATCGCGACGATCGACCGGCTGGTGCAGATCGTTGGCGAGGCGATCGCCGCGGTCACGCCGTAGCCACCGGTTCGAGCACCAGGTTGTCGATCAGGCGCACGGCGCCGATCCGCACCGCCAGCGATACCAGCGCTCCACGACTGCCGACCTGCTCGAGCTCACGCAGGCTCAGCGGGTCGGCGATACTGACGTACTCGGGCCGCAGCAGCGGCTCGGCGTCTAGCACGGCGATCACCGCCTGGCGCAGCGCCTCGCCATCGCGCTCACCGGCGAGATAGCGCTGCTCGGCGGCGCGCAGCGCCCGGTAGATGGCCGGCGCCGCCTGGCGTTCTTCTGGGGTCAGATAGCTGTTGCGGCTGCTCATCGCCAGCCCGTCCGGCTCGCGAACCGTGGGCGCAACGACAATCTGCGTGGGGATGTTCAGGTCGCGCACCAGCTGGCGGACAACGATGCTCTGCTGGGCGTCCTTCTGGCCGAAGTAGGCCCGGGTCGGCTGCACGATGTTCAGCAGCTTGCAGACGACGGTCGCCACGCCGCGGAAGTGGCCGGGGCGGGCAGCACCCTCGAGCACTTCGTCGGCCGCCGGGATGCTGACGTAGGTGCCAAAGCCCTCGGGGTAGATCTCCTCACGGCTGGGGACAAAGACCAGGTCGACCTGCTCGCGGGCGAGCAGAGCCAGGTCGCGCTCCAGGTCACGGGGGTAGCGCTCAAAGTCCTCCCGTGGGCCAAACTGGGTCGGGTTGACGAAGATGCTCACAGCCACGGCGCCGCACTCGCGCCGGGCCTGGGTGATCAGGCTGAGGTGCCCCTCGTGGAGGTAGCCCATCGTCGGCACAAAGCCGAGCGAGCCGTAGGCAGCTCGGGCCTGGCGGAAGGCATCAATGGTAGAAAGCACCTGCATTGACAGTCCCCCTGGCTCAGGCTGCATCCTGCGCTGCGCGTTCGACCTGGTCGATGGCAGCGCGCAGTGCAGTCTCGTCCATGGTTGAGCTGTGCTCAGCGGTTGGGAAGCTGCCCGCGCGCACCTCAGCGGCATAGCTGGCCAGGGCCGCGCCGATCGTGTCGGCCAGTTCTGCGTAGCGCTTCGCGTGGCGGGGCTTGAAGTCGGTGTAGAGCCCGAGCAGATCGTGCCAGACCTGCACCTGGCCGTCGCAGTTGACCCCGGCGCCGATGCCGATGGTGGGGATGTGCAGGCGGGTGGTGATTGCCTGAGCCAGCGGTGCAGGCACCAGCTCCAGCACGATGGCGAAGGCGCCGGCGGCCTCGAGCGCCATGGCATCCATGATCAACTGGGCCGCCTGGTCGGCGTGCTTGCCCTGCACGCGCATGCCGATCTGGTTCACCGACTGCGGAGTAAAGCCGATATGGCCCATGACCGGCACGCCGAGCTCGACCAGGCGGGCGACGATCGGCGCGATGGCAACCCCACCCTCGAGCTTGACGGCCTGGGCGCCGGCCTCCTGCAGTACCCGCCGGGCCGAAGCGATCGCCTGCTCGGTGGTGGTGTAGGTGAGGAAGGGCAGGTCGCCGATCACCAATGCCCGCTCGCTGCCGCGCACCACTGCCCTAATGTGGTGCAGCATCTCATCGAGCGTCACCGGCACGGTCGAGGTATGGCCAAGCACGACCATGCCAAGCGAATCGCCGACCAGCAGCAACGGCACGCCGGCCCGGTCGGCGATCTGGGCCGAGGTGTAGTCGTAGGCAGTGACCATCGGGATGCGCTCGCCGCGGGTTTTCATCTTCTGCACGTCGAGGATTGTGGTGCGCACGGGCGCCTCCTTTGTACACGCTGCGCAGCAACTGGACCAGTGTGCTTCGAGTCCACCGGGAATTGTAGCACATTGCTACCGTGAACATCCGCGCGAGGCAGGTTGGGGCAAGCCCCACCCCCCGCTCGTTTCGGTGGTTCTGGCGGCTGCGCCGCCAGAACC
>DAOUBZ010000089.1:0-11850 GCA_034432515.1 Chloroflexaceae bacterium
TGCGGCCCTACGGGCCCGACGGGGCGGCGGCGTGCCCGCGTCACGCGTCCGTGCGTCACCCCGCCGCGGGGCGGCGGCGTGCCCGCGTCACGCGTCCGCGCCTCCTCGTATACGGTCAAGCGGGTTTGACCTGTGCCCCGGTGTCTACTTCTCGTCCGGGTCGAGCCGTTTGGTCTCGCCCGTTTCGGCCGACTCGCCCGACGGAGGAGCGCCGTGCTCACCCTGGCGCAGGCGGGCCACAAAGCCGGCCAGTTGATCGTTGAGCATCGCAATCCCGCGCGTCAGGCTCTCCTGGAAGTCCTGAGCTATCTTGCTCTGCTGGGCCTGGCTCACCGCCTTCTCGCCGCGCTGCACCAGTTGCTGCACCTGCGGGTTCTCCTGAATGGCCTTCACCGCGTGCTGGAGCTGCGAGCCGATCTCGTGCATGCCGGAAGAGATATCGTGCTGCAGCTGCTTGGCCCGCTCACTCTCCAGTGCACCGCGAACCGCGTTCTCGATCTGCTGGCCCAGTTCCCGTAGCTCATTGGCCAGATCGCCCTGCGGTTGCTGCGGCTGCTGCGACTGGTTCTGCTCGTTCTCGGGCTGGCTCATGTCGTCGCTCCTTTCGCCAATACTGGTGTACAATGTGGTCACGTACCATGCTATGAGACGCTCAGGCAGCCAGGGTTGTTGTAGCTGGCGCCCGTGAAGCTGGAATACCCGCTTCTGAAGCCTGTCTCTGCCCACTGGTCCGTCACTTACGCGCGCTGTCCCCGCGGGAGCCGGCGGCGCAAAAGCCACAGCCCGCCGGCCAGCAGCAGCAATGCCCCGGCGCGCAGCGCACTGCGCCCGGGGGTTGCCGGGGCACCAGCCACGGCCACCTCAGCCACGGCCAGCGCCCGTTGCTGGGCCGCCGCGTACAACTCGGCCATCACCAATGCGTCGGGGCCGACTGGCGAGAGCAGGTCGCGCAGATTGGCACGCAGCAGCGCCAGATGCAAGGTGGGGTCGCGCATCGCCGGTGCACTGCGTGCGCGGATGGCTGTCGCTACCAGGCGCTCGATCGGGTCGAGCGCCGGCCGCTCGCGGTAGCCGAAGACGGCTGCGTGCGAGGGCATCAGTGCCAGCAGGCGCGTGATCTCGGCGCCACTGGCCAGGTGGCTGCCCACAAGGGTCAGGATGTAGTCGCCACGGGCGACGCTCCACCCCTCGTAGAGCGCAAAACGGTAGCCCCGCCGGCGTGGGTAGTGCAGGGCCGCTACCGGCCAGTGGGTTGAGGCCAGCCGCGCTGCTGCTGCGCTGGCTGCGGCGTTGCCGTCCACCACCAGGATGAGCTCGTAGTCGTCAACATAACGCGCCGCAGCGGCCAGGCACTCCGCGACCAGAGTGGCGAGCCCTTCGGGCCGGTGTACTGGCAGCACGATCGAGAGGCTGAGCGGTGCCACGGTTATGCCCCCTGGTCCGGTTGCTACACTGCGCTTCCAGTATAGCACAGCGGCTCTGGAACGGGCAGCGACCTGCCGGCGTCTTCTCAGGGCTGATGCAAGGCCGAAGCTCGGCTATCAAGAAAGGCTTCATTGATGCGAAACCGACGTTATGCTGCCCGCTGGCGCCAGTGGCTCGCACTGCCGCTCGCGCTGAGCGCCCTGCTCGCCCTCGCTGCCTGTGGGGCTACCCCACAGCAGCCGGCCCCCGAGCAACCCCTGCCCCCGACGGCCTACCCGGCGCCCCAGGGCGCAGCCCCGACGGCCTACCCGCCGCCCCCACGTGGCGCTACGCCCACGGCACGTGCCGCCGTCCCACCAGCAGTCTCACCACCTCTGCCCACTGTCCCGTCGCCATTGCCGGACGCAGCGTCTGTGACGCCGAGCGGATCTGGTGAGGTGCCCGCGACGAAGCTTGCCGCGGCGGTGGCCGACCTGGCCCGGCGCACCGGCGTCGACCCGGCGCGGATCGTCGTTGTCTCCGCTGAGGCGGTGACCTGGAGCGATGGGTCGCTCGGGTGCCCGCAGCCGGGCATGTTCTACCCGCAGGTGCTGGTCGAGGGCTACCGCCTGGTGCTCGGTGTGAATGACGCCAGGTACGCTTATCACGCCGCCGCCGACGGCGACTTCTTCTACTGTGAACGCCCCGCTCCCTAGTGGGTGAGTTGTTTTGCCCGTGGCCATTGCACAAGGCGGCGAGGAGGCGACGACCTCCGAGCATCGCGTCATCGCCTCTTCGCCTCAAGAAGCGCACCAACCCGCTCAGGGCCAGCGGTAACGTACCCCCGGCGGCAGCCGGAGCGTCTCGTCGCCGAGCCGTCCCAGGCCGATCGCCTCACCCGTGGACTGCCGCTCCAGTCGCGCCCCTTCGGTCCACTGGACGATCCAGCCGTTGCGCGCGAGCTCGCCACTGAGCGCCGGCCCGAGCGCGGTGAAACGCTCGTCAGCCGCGCCAAAGCCGGGACAGAGCGCGCCCGCGGCCGGTTCACCGTCCAGACAGTGATCGCCGCGGATGGTCTCCGCCAGGTAGAGCTGCGCGCCGAGCGGCCGCAGCTGGATATCGTCGCCCCGTAGCTCCAGACAGACCCGCTCGAAGCACTGTAGTCGCCCCCAGGCGAAGGGTACCAGCGGGGTGAGCGGAAACCCGGCGCGCTCGACGGCGCCAAGCTCGGCCCAGGCCCTGCGTATGGCCGCTGGCACGAACTGGCCGGTCTCCGCGACGTATGCGCCCCCCGCCGCGGCCACCGTAAGCCTGCCGATCGGTTGGGGCGCCTCCAGGTCATCGCCGCCCGCGCGCAGGCTCACCTGGAGCAGGTAGGCGCCCTCCAGGAGTTCCGGCGGCAGTGCGAGCGTCTGTACGTGCTGTACGGTGGCGTCCGCTGGCCAGTCCGCCGGCGGGAAGACGGCGTAGAGGAGCGGCTGCTCGACCGCGAGGATCGGTGTGCCGTCCGGCGTCGTAAGCTTGACCACGACGGTGAGCGGGCCGGTGGGCTCGCCCGCCGCGCGCTGCCAGGAGAGCCCGATAGCGAGCAGTTCCCCTGGCTCGTACGTGGCGCCGAGCGGCGGCGCCAGGCTGTGGCCCACCAGGCGCAGGGCGCCGGCGGGCACCGCGAAGCGCAGGTCGGCCGGTTGCTCGGTCCCCAGGGCCACCGGACGGTAGAGGTCGAAGGTGCCGAGCGAGCCGTCCTGGGCGTAGCGGCGTGTGAGGATCTCGATTACACCCGGCGTCAGCCAGTTGCCCAGGTAGTCGATCACCGCCAGGGGCAGGTCACCGTTGGCCAGTTCGTGCAGCAGCGCCCGCTCATCAGCGTAGCCCTGGTCGAGAAGCTGGCGCGCCTCGAAGACCTGGACCCGCGAGTCGACCCCGGCGGCGGCGGCGACACCGGGCATATCGGTGAAGATCAGCGGCCCGGCGGCCTGCACCTCGGCCATCAGCGCCGTGCCCACCCGGGCCTGGGCCGCAAGTATCGCGCGCTCGCGGGCCAGGTCGGCCCACAGCCCGTAGCTTCCGAAGGCCAGCCGCGGCGGACTGGGCTCGATCAGCCCCGCCGGGCGGAGCCGGTTGGCGTCCCACAGCGGTGGGTAGTAGAGCAGGGAGAGCACGAGCATGCCATAGAACGCAGACCGCAGAACGGCGAGCGGCAAGCCTGAGGGTGCTGCGACGGCAGCGGTGCCCGCCAGGGCAACCAGCCAGACCAGCCCGGCATACAGTTCGAGAAAGTAGTTGCTGTAGGCCCCCACCTTGCCAACCCCGATCGCCGTGACGGCGCCGAGCAGGGTGTAGAGCGTGGCGAGGGTGTACCGGGACGCCGTGGTGCCAGGGTGACCGGGTGATGGGATGCGGGGCCAGGCGATCCAGGTCGCGGCCAGGGCAGCAGCCGCAGCCAGCGGCCAGCGCAGGTCGAGTTGCTGTGCCCAGAAGCCCCGGGCCAGCGCGGCATCCCAGCGGTTAGCGTTGGCCGTCACCACGTGCAGCGCGAACCAGCCGCCACTTGCCAGCTGGAAGGCCGCAAAGAGCAGCCCACCGCCCACCGCCAGCACGCCGGCGAGGGTCGCGGTCGCCAGGATGGCCCTGCGGCGCTCCGCCGCTGGTGCGCGCCAGGCTCGCCAGAGCAGCCAGGCCCCGGCTGCGGCGGGCGCGGCGATCAGTGAGGGTTTGGTATACAGGCTGGCCAACAACAGCACTCCGGCCATCGCGGCCCGCCGCGGGTCTGATCCCTCCGTCCCGCCACTGAGCACGGCCAGTCCCCAGAGGCCCAGGCAGACGCCGAGCATATCGACACGCATCAGCGCCGCCCACTCGCGCACGATGGGTACGGTCAGGAAGAGCAGCGACAAGAGAAAGGGCGCAGGCTGCGGGGTGAAGCTCGCACGCTGGCGACTGGTCGTGGCGAGCACAGCGAGCGCGGCAACCGCGCCCAGCGCGGCCAGCAGCGAAATCAGGCGCCCGGCGCTGAGCACTGCCCCGGTGAGCGGGGTAAGCGTCGCCGTGAGCAGCAGGTAGACGGGCGGGTAGTTGACGATCAGGTAGGGTGACGCCGCGGGGTCGGCGTACAGTCGCCAGATCGGGATACCGGAGCGCAGACGCTCGACCTGGGCGAGCAGCGGCCCCTCACCGTAGTCGAGCGGGAAGCGGAAGCTGAGCAGGAGCAGGGCATGGGCGGCGAAGGAAGCCAGGTAGGCCGCGACGAGCACGGCCAGCGCCAGTTGCGCGGCGCGCAGGGCCAACGTGGCAATTCTCTGCGCCATGACCGCCATTATACTCGCACTGGCGAGAGGCGGGGAGGCGAGGAGGCGAGGAGGCGAGGAGGTGAGGAGGAGAGGACGCGGTGAGGCGGTGACGCGTGACGCGGGCGCGCCGCCGCCCCGTCGGGCCTTGTAGGGCCGCAGCGCGCTGCGGCCCTACGCCGCCGTGGGGTCACCCGGTGACGCGAGGACGCGAGGACGCGCGGAGGCGGTGAGGCGTGACGCGGGGCGACGGGTTGACGCGAGGATACGTGTCACCCCGTCACCTCTCCGCGCGTCCCCGCGTCCTCGCCTCCGCGCGTCATCCTCGCCTCACACCACCTGCGCGCTACTCGGGGTTCTTCTTGGCGGTGGTATAGATGCCCTCGTGGCGATGGATGCGGTAGCCGACCTGCTTGAGCAGTTCGGAGGCGATGACCGACTTCTGGATCTCGTTGGTGCCCTCGAAGATGCGGGTGACGCGCGCGTCGCGGTACATGCGCTCGAGCGGCAGTTCGCGCGAGAAGCCCATACCGCCGTGGATCTGGATTGCCTCGTCGATCACCTCACTGGCCATCTCGGTACAGTAGAGCTTGCAGATGCTGCTCTCGATCGTGGACTTCTTGCCGGCGTCGACCCGTCTGGCGCAGTCGTAGACGATCTGCTCCATAGTGTAGATCTTCACCGCCATATCGGCCAGTTTGAACTGAATGGCCTGGAACTCGGCGATCGCGCGGCCGAACTGATGCCGCTCGATGGCGTACTTGCGGCTCAGTTCGAAGGCCTCCTTGGCCGAGCCGATCGCGCCGGCGCCGAGGCCGACGCGCCCGATATCGAGCGTCATCATTGCGATCGGGAAGCCATGCCCGACGCCCTGCGGGCCGCCGAGCACATTCTCGGCCGGCACACGCATGTCCTCGAAGTAGAGGCTGGCGGTATGCGAGGCCTTCAGGCCCATCTTGTCCTCGATCTTGCCCACGTGGAAGCCGGGGAAGTCCTTCTCTACGATGAAGGCGGTGATGCCGCCGCGGGCGCCCTTGGTCTTGTCGGTGAGCGCGTGGACAACGACCACATCGGCGAAGCTGCCGTTGGTGATCCACATCTTCTGGCCATTGATCACCCACTCATCGCCGCGCAGCTCTGCTGTGGTGCTGATATGGGCGGCATCGCTGCCGGCATTGGGCTCGGTGAGCGCCCAGGCGCCGATCAGGCGGCCGGCCATCATACCCTTGAGGTATTTGTCCTTCTGGGCCTCGGTGCCGCCGATCCAGATGCTCGCTGCGGCCAGCTGGGTGTGCGCGCCGATGATGGTGGCGGTGCTGGCGCAGACGCGGTTCAGCTCCTCCATGAGCACGCAATAGCCGGTGATACCCAGGCCGAGGCCGCCGTCCATCTCGGGGAAGGGCACGCCCAGCAGGCCGAGCTCACCGGCCTTCTTCACGACCTCGAGCGGTACCCGCTCCTCCTCGTCGATCTCACGGGCAATCGGGCGGATCTCCTTGTTCACAAAGTCGCGGACGGTCTGGCGCAGCATCTTGATTTCGTCGCTGTGCTCGAACTCCATCGGTGTGTCCTCCCCTGTCCGGCGGCTCCTGGCCGCACTACGTATGGTCGTTAGCTTCCATGGCCCGGCGGGTCGTGGCCGAGACAACAGGAAGCACCAGTGCCGAAGGGTGATCTACGTCGTGGTAGATCGTCTGATCGGCCGCCGGGCCCGGCACTGACCCGGCGTCGCGGAAGCGGCGCCCATCGCCGGGGTTGGCGCCCCAGCGCGGGTGGGCCGCGCTACAGATGTGTAAGCGGAGGCGGTGCCCGGCCCGAAAGCGTTGTGCCGTGGCCCAGAGATCGAGCTCCAGGCGCAGGCTGCCATCGGGCTGTAGCTCGCCCGTCCCTGGCGCCACCCGACAGAGGCCTTCGCAGACGTTGATCGAACGTCCGTCGGGGTGGACATCGCAGAGGCGGCCCACGAAATCGGTGTACGCCAGGCTCGAACGAACGAACAATTCGAGGCGCACATAGCCGATCACGTCCAACTCGCGCTGCAGCGGTGGCGTGGTGTAGCAGAGCAGGTCGCCGCGCCCCTCGATCGGCCGCTGGTCGCGGGGTCCGCCCTGTGGGCCGAGTACCGGCCCGCCGATCGCCGGGGTCGGATTGCGTGGATCGTAGCGATAGTGGTCTGGCGCGCTTGTCTCGGCGGGCGGGTGGGTGGAGAGCATACCCTCGGCGTGGAGGTAGTACCGCGTCATGGCGGCGGGCGGCGGCCAGTAATCCATCTCGTGCCACTCGTGACTGCCCATCAGCGCCAGCCGCACCGGTCGGCGCTGGAGCAGGGCCCGGCGGCCCTTGAGTTGCGCATCGAGCCACCAGAGCCCCTCGCGTATGCCATCGAGGGCCAGTGCCGGGTCGTTGTGATAGCGGGGCAGCACGGTCAGATACGGGGTGCGGCCCGCCGCGAGCAGGGTACTGTAGTCTGCAAGCTGTTCGGCCAGGAACAGGTCATACCAGCCGGCGATGAGGTGGACCGGCACATTGACGCGGGCCAGGGCGCGGTGCTGGTCCACCCGGCTCCAGTAGGCGCCCTCGGGGTCCGGGTCGTCGAGCCAGTGCTGGTAGAAGGGCACCGGCTCACCGAGCGCGGCCCGGTCGGCGATGCCGAGCGGCTGTGTAGCCATTGCGGTGGCCAGCGCCGCCTGGCGCTGCGGCGAGAGCAGCCGCAGCAGAGCGGTGAGATCGAGGTTGGCGCCCGGGTGGTGGGTGGTGTGGATCAGGTTGGCCCAGCGCAGCGATGACTCGAACGCGAAGGCGCCCTGCGGGTAGAATGCCCGCGAGAAGCGTGACGTGGTGACGATCGGCACCAGGGCCTTGAGGTAGCCCGGCGCATCGCCCGCGACCGCCCACTGCACGTAGCCCAGGTAGCTGGGCCCCCACATGCCCAGGTTGCCGTCGAACCAGGGCTGCGCGGCGATCCATTCCAGCGTAGCCCGGCCGTCCGCGGCCTCATACACAAAAGGGTCGAACGGCCCCTCGGAGCGGAAGCGCCCGCGCACCCCCTGTACCACCACGTTGTAGCCTCGCTCGGCGAAGAGCACGGCGCCCTGCTCGGCAAACGGGCCAAGCACCCGTGTCTCGGATGGGCGCCCGTAGGGCGTGCGCAGCAGAATGGTCGGGAAGTGGCCGGCGGCCCGCGGCGCGTAGCGGTCGGCATACAGGGTGACGCCATCGGGCATCGGCACCGCGAGATCGCGCTCAACCGTGACAGTATAATCCGGTGGGCGCAGGCCGATTGCCCGCGCAGCCAGTTTGCGGCGGGCGAAGTACGCGCCCAGCCCGGCGAGTCCAAGCCCGGTCAGACCCAGCACGGCCGAGCGGCGCATCAGCGAGACTCCTGCTGGTAATGCACAGAATGATCCACAGCGATCAGCAGGCCCAACCCTGGCTTACTTCGGTATTACACACTGCGTTATAAAAATCATAACATGCGCGAAGCGTGGCTGTCAAGATGACGCCATGCGTCAAGCAGGGCTTGCGCAACCTCCGCCTCCTGCGGTGTGGTGTGGGCGGCGCAGCCGCTCACACCACCGAACAACCCGTGGTTTGAGGTGTGCCCCAAGGAAGATGCACCACAGGGCTGATGCCTCAAGCGCGAAGGGCGATGATATAATTCGCGGTGATCGCTGTTCGTTCCGGGGAGGGCCATGATCGCATCGCTGCGCGGCACGCTGCTCCACATCGGCGCTGACCACCTGGTGGTGGAGACCGGCGGCGTTGGCTTCATGGTCTTTGCCCCGCGGCCGGTGCTCGGCGCGGCTGGCGCAGTGGGCGACTCGATCTTTCTCTACACGCTGCTGATCGTGCGCGAGGACGCGCTCAGCCTCTACGGCTTCGCCAGCGTCGAACAGCGTGCCCTGTTCGAGAGTCTGCTCAGCGTCTCGGGTGTCGGGCCGCGGGTCGCCCTGAGCCTGCTCTCGGCCGGCGAGCTCGACGAGATCCGCGCCGCCATCGCCCACGGCGATACCGCGCGCCTGGCCCGTGTGCCCGGCATCGGCAAAAAGACCGCCGAGCGGCTCGTGCTGGAGCTGAAGGGCAAGCTCGATCTCAAGGGGTTGCCCGTGCCGGCTGCGGGGGCTGTGGGGGCGGTGAGCGCGGCCAACAACGAACTGGCCGAACTGCTCGTCAGCCTCGGCTATAGCAGCGCCGAGGCCGCGTCAGCGATCGCCGCGCTGCCCGCCGACGCCCCCACTGAACTCGAAGAACGCCTGCGCCTGGCGCTGCGCCACTTTGGCGGGGTCTAACCTGCTGAGTGCCGGGGGTGCGCACCTGCAGGCGGCCGTCTTGCGCTATCGCCTTCCTCCCGGGCACTCAAATGACGCGCTCATTGCCGCCATCGATCGGGATCTGTGCGCCAGTGGTGCAGGCGAAGAGCGGCCCGCACAGCTCGGCAGCCAGTTCGGCCACGTGGTTACTCGTTACCTCGACCCGCAGGACGTTGTTGGTCTTGTACTGCTCCACACTCAGCCCGTAACTTGCCGCCCGGGTCCGCAGTACCTCCTCGGTCCAGATACCGGTGTCGAAGACCGCATTGGGATGGAGCACATTGACCCTGATGCCGTCGGCGCCCCACTCCAGGGCGGCGACGCGGGCCAGCTGGGTGAGGGCGGCCTTTGATGCCGAGTAGGCTGCAGCGCCGGGCCCCGGCGCGGGCACGTTCTTCGAGCCGATGATCGCCACGCGCCCGCCGCGGGGCGCCAGCTTGAGCAGCGGGTGCGTTTCGCGCAGCAGCAGCAGGTTCGCGTCGAGGTTGACACCCAGCACCTGTTCCCAGGTCTGGGTGCTGAGCCCGGCAATCGGGCTGCTCGGCGGGAAGATACCGGCGTTCAGCACCAGCATGTCCAGGCCGCCGAAGGCGCGTACCCCTGCTTCCAGCGCGGCGGTGACAGCGGCTTCGTCACGCACGTCGCAGGTAAGGCCAAGCAGGCCAGCGCCGTGAAACAGTTCGCCCACGGCGGGGTTGACATCCAGGGCCACCACTGCAGCCCCGCGGGCGTGCAGCGCCGCGACACAGGCTTTGCCGATGCCCGAGGCTGCCCCGGTGACCAGGGCGACCTCGCCGGTGAAGGGCGGTGGCTTGTCGCCCTTGCGCAGCTTGGCCTGCTCGAGATCCCAGTATTCGACTGCGAAGATGTCGGCCGCGGGCAGCGCCTGGTAGCCGCCGAGCGCGGCCGCGCGCCGGATGATGGTGATCGTGTGGCGGTAGATCTCGGCGGCCACGGCCGCCTCGCGGGCCGAGCGACCGAGGGCGCCCATGCCGAACGCGGGGTCGAGCACGATCCGCGGCGCCGGGTCGAGCATCCGCAGCGTCGGATCGCCCTGCGCATCGCGCGGGGTCAACTCCTCAAATTCGCGGCGATAGGCCGCGACATAGGCGTCAACATCACGGCCGATCAGCGGGAGGCGCCTGGTTCGCAGCACGTGGTCGGGCGTGGCCGGCCCCTGTCCCGCCAGTTGTGCCACATCGTCACGCCGGGCGAAGTCGAGGCAGTCCGGGTCGGTATGGATGCTGAGGATGAGCGGCGTGCCGGCGGCTGCCGAGATGGCCCGGCGCAGGGCAGCCAGTTCGTTGCGCAGCGGGCCGCCAGGTGCGGGCACATCCGGCACGGTGATGCGCCAGGCGTTACGGGCAGCCAGGTACGCCTCGGCACGGCTCACCAGTTCGATGTGGCGCTCATACGACTCGCGGGCCGTGGCGCCGAACGTGAAGAGCCCGTGGTTGAGCAGCACCATGCCGACGGTGTGCGGGCCGGCACGGCGCGGGAACTCTTCGGCGACGACGCGGGCCAGGGCGAAACCCGGCATCACATAGGGGATCACCACCACGCTGTCGCCGTAAATCTCTGCCACGTGTGCGGCGCCGTCCGGATTGTTTGTCACGGCGATCAGCGCGTCGGCGTGACTATGGTCAACGAAGGCGTAGGGCAGGATCGCGTGCAGGATGGCCTCGACCGACGGCGCTGGCGCGGCCGGATCGCGCGTCGCCAGACGCAACTCACGCGCCATCTCCAGGTCGCTCAGGTGCTCAAGGCGGGCGAGGCGCAGCAGGTGATCCATCGCGACGGGGGCAAAGCCGGCCGCCGTGATCGTCGCCAGGTCCCAGCCGCTCCCCTTGACATAGAGCACGTCCTCGTCATCGCCGAAGATCGTGGCGCGGCGGGCCTTCAGCGAGGTGTTACCGCCGCCGTGAAGTACCAGTTCAGGATCGCGCCCGAGCAGACGCGAACTGTAGACACGCAGGGCGAGGTCATCGGGGCAGGCAGCGGCCTCTTGTTCGTCCCATAGGCTGTCCATGGCGCTCCTCACAGCATGATCACACCGCGCAGCGGCCAACACCACGCGGCGCCCATTGTAGCATGTGCACGCAGGGCGCTCCGTGTATGTGCCGGCCGATGATCCGCCGCCGTCGTTGCGCGCGTGGGGCCGAAGCAGTGGCTGCGCCGCTGCTTCAGCCCTACTCAGCCGACCAGGTTGTGCTGCACTGCGAGGCCGACCGCTTCGGTGCGGTTGGTGGCGCCCAGCTTGCCGAGGATGTTGTGGACGTGATGGCGCACGGTGTTGCGGCTGATGTAGAGTTGCTCGGCGATCTGTTCATTACTCTGGCCCGCGACCATCAGGCGCAGCACCTCCAACTCGCGCTCGGACAGGTCGCTCCCGGGTGTCGGCGGCGCGTTGAGGGCGCTGACCAGCGCCCTGGTTACATCCGGGCCGAGCACCGGCGCGCCCGCGAATGCGGTGCGGACCGCCCCGATCAGTTCGCTGGCCTGCATGTCCTTCAGCAGATAGCCGATCGCCCCTGCCTGCAGCGCCTGCTGGACCAGGGCGCCCTCGCTGAAACTGGTAAGCGCCAGGACGCGCACATCCGGAAAGCGCCGGCGCAGTTCGCGTGTGGCGGTAATGCCGTCCATCTCCGGCATCATCACGTCCATGATCACCAGGTCGGGCGCCAGCTGCGCAACAAGTTCCAGGGCCTCGGCGCCGTTGGTGCCCTCGCCGACGACCTCGATGTCGTCGGCGCCGCCGAGCAAGAAGCGCAGCCCACCGCGCACCACCGCATGGTCGTCAACTACGAGCACCCGGATGCGTGACTTCGTCATGGTCCACCTTAACCTGG
>DAOUBZ010000090.1:0-5843 GCA_034432515.1 Chloroflexaceae bacterium
CCTACCAGGGGAGGGGGTAGGGGGGTGGGGTATGTGGGGCCTGGGGGCGCAACTCCCCAAAAACCTACCCCTGGTAGCCGCCGTCCCCTCCCTACAGGGCTGCTGCACCGTCCGTCGCCGGCGATGGGCCCTCGTTGGGTTTGGGGCTTGCCCCAACGCGGGAGGCGCAGCAGGGCGCCGAGTATGGTATATTTGTGCTACCATCAATGCCACGGAGGAGCAAGCCATGCCGCCATCCCGCAACCGTCTTGGCGTGGTCATCAGCGGCTCACTGGTCGACGGGCTGACGGCCCGGCTCGAGGCCCGCGAGAGCGTCGAGGATATGCGCGTCGGCAAGTTCGTGGTCGTACAGGGCGAGAAGCACGAGTTCTTCGCCATGATCACCGATGTGGCCCTCGCTGCGACCAATCAGAAGGTGCTGATCGATCCGCCGGACGGCGATCGCTTCATCCACGAGGTGCTCGCCGGCACCTCGACCTACGGCACGCTCGCGCTGATGCCGCGCCTGATGCTGTCGAGCGACCTGGGTGAGCAGACGATGCGCCCGGTGAAGACGGTGCCGCGCCACTTTTCGCCAGTCTACGAAGCCGATGAGCAGGACTTCGGGCGCGTCTTCGGCCAGGCGGGCGGCAACTGGTTCGAGATCGGCCGCCCGCTGGATATGGACGTGCCGGTCTGCCTGAACCTGGAGCGGCTGGTCGAACGCTCCAACGGTATCTTCGGCAAGAGCGGCACCGGCAAGAGCTTCCTGACGCGCCTGCTGCTCTGCGGCACGATCTTCGCCGACATCGCCAGCAATCTGATCTTCGATATGCACAGTGAGTACGGCTGGGGCGCACCCGCCGAGGGCGGGACGTTTGTGAAGGGGCTGCGTCAATTGTTCGGCAGTGAGGTGCTGGTCTACACAATCGATCCGCGCGCCTCGCGCCAGCGCAGCTACGACGGCGAGCTGGTGATCGGCCTCGACCAGATCGAGGTGGAAGACGTGATCGCGCTGGAGCAGGAGCTGAACCTCAGCAGCACCGCCACCGAGTCGTCGTACCTGCTCTTCGACCGGTTCAAGGAGCGCTGGCTACCGACACTGCTCGCCATGGACAGTGAGGCAATCCGCGAGTTCGCCGAGAGCAGCGGGGCGCACGCGGGCGCGATCAGCGCGCTCAAGCGCAAGCTGGCCCGCATCGCGCGCCTGAACTTCGTCTGCGACCAGGCCGACTTCTCGGTGGTCGATCGGCTGATTGAGGGGCTGGCCGCTGGACGCCACGTGGTGCTCGAGTTCGGTGAGCACAGCAATAGCCTGGTCTACATGCTGGTGGCCAATATCATCACCCGGCGCATCCACCGCCGCTGGGTCGAGCAGACCAACCGCGCCGTGCAGTCGCAGAACAGCGCCGACCGCCCCCGTCCGCTGATGATCACGATCGAGGAAGCGCACAAGTTCCTCAACCCGCAGACGGCGCGCCAGACGATCTTTGGCACAATCGCCCGCGAGTTGCGCAAGTATGGCGTGACCTTGCTAGTGGTCGACCAGCGCCCCTCCTCGATTGACGCCGAGGTGCTCAGCCAGTTGGGGACACGCGTCACCGCGCTGCTCAACGACGAGCGCGACATTGATGCGGTGTTCACAGGGGTGAGCGGCGGCGCAGGGCTCAAGGCGGTGCTGGCCGCCCTCGACAGCAAGCAGCAGGCGCTGGTGCTCGGCCACGCGGTGCCTATGCCTGTGGTGGTGCGCACGCGCCCCTACGACCCGGCCTTCTACGCCGCGGTCGAGCGCCGCGGCCCGCGCCAGAGCACCCCGAGCCCCGTTCCGGCCCGCTCAGCTCAGGAGGAACTGGACGAGTTGTTTCCAGATTGAGGGCGTGTTGGGGCAAAAGATGTTTCGCCCCAACACGGTGAAACCTGGTTTCCCGTTCCCCTGCTCACCGGGCTAGCCAGCGTACCCTTACAATGCCCCCGCCGCCTCGCGATCGAGCATCCACAGCACGTGGCCGTGCGGCGGTTGCACGATCTGGGCAGGGATGGCGTGCGGGTCGTGCGGCCCGCGCAGCACGTCGCGCACCCGGGGAGCCTTGTCGGCGCCCGCGACTACGAAGATCGCGTTGGCGGCATGGTTCAGCGCGGCGGGGCTGAGCGTTACACGGCTGGGGGGCGGCTTGGGCGAGCCCTCGACCGGCAGGGCCAGCCGGTCAGGGGGCGCGTCGAGCTGCGGGAAGCCGGGGAAGAGCGAGGCGGTATGGCCGTCGGGCCCCATGCCGAGCAGCGCGATGTCGATCTGGCCATCGTGGGCCTCGAGCAGCGCCGCCACCTGCTGGTGGTAGACCTCGGCGGCCCGCTCGGGGCTGAAGTAGGTTGCCACCGGGTAGACCTGGAGCGATGGGATGGGCACGTGGGCGATCAGCGTCTCGCGGGCCAGCCGATAGTTGCTCTCCGGGCTGTTGAAGGGCACCATACGTTCATCGCACCAGATCAGGCTCACCGCGGCCCACGGAACCCGATCACGCAGCGGGGGCGCCACCAGGCGCGCGAAGATGCCGGGTGTCAGCGAGCCGCCAGAGACGGCCAGCAAGACACGGCCCCGGTTCTGCCCGGCGGCCTCGGCCAGCGTCGCAACCCGCTCCGCTACCGCCGCCTGCAACGCCTCCAGCGTGGCGTAGGTCTGCACCTCGGGTTCACCGGCCATCACGCGAACTCCTCCCTGCCAACGGCACCAGTTCACACCCCCGTGCAGCTGCCCTACACAACGCCACGCTGCAACCTCACTGGAGTCGTGTGCTATCGGCCTTTCACAGCAGGCCAAACATCACGAAGGTGGCGACGACGCAGGTTGCGGCCAGGGCGAGGCCAGCCACCACCTGCAGCGGGGTATGGTTGCGGGTGCGCACGCGGGCCCAGCCCAGTGCCAGGGCGCTCAGCCAGAGTGCCAGGCCGAGCGGTTCGGAGTAGAGCGCGGCCAGCGTCGCCGTTGAGCCGATGCTCGACGCGTGGACGCTGATCTTCCAGTACAGGTTGATCAGCCACGCAATCAGGCTGAGCACGATGCCCGAAGCGATCATGGCCTGCATCGGCAGGGGCGCCTGCAGCAGCCGCAGCACCACCAGCCCGATCGCCAGGTTGACGATGCCGAAGAGGTACAGTTCGTTGCGCTGCGAGCGCACCGAGACGTCATCGTCGCTGTAGGCGCCCTGGCGCAGACGGATGCTGAAAAAGATCGTTGGCGGCACGATCTGCAGGGCGGTGCAGAACAGCGCCCAGAGCAGGCCCGTGCGGCGTGGCTCGATGCCAAGCAGCCCGACGATGAAGATGCTCAGCACACCGAGGATCACCGGGTGGAACAGCTGCGAGATCCCACGGGCCACGGCATAGCCGGGGCCCGGAACGGCCCCGCGACGGAGCGCCTCGGCGGTCAGGTCGTTCTGTGATGACATGGGTGTCTATCCTCTGGCGTATCAGCCCGTGCAAAGGGCCCGGTAACAGTCGATCAGGGTCCGAGCGGACGTGTCCCAGCTGAAGCGGCGGGCCTGGAGCGGCCCGGCGGCGCGGAGCCGCTCCTGCTCGGCGAGCGCGCGGTCGATGCCATCCGCGATCGCGCCGACGTCGTAAGGGTCGACCAGAATGGCGGCCTCGCCGGCCACCTCGAGCAGACTCGAGCTGGCCGCGGTGATAACCGGCACGCCGCAGGCCAGGGCCTCCAGCACCGGCAGCCCGAACCCCTCGTAGAGCGAGGGATACACAAAGGCCCGAGCCAGATTATACAATGCGGGAAGATCCTGGTCAGCGACAAAATCGAGGAATCGGACCCGATCCTGCAGGGCCAGCTGTTCGACGAGGGCAAAGGTTTCTTCGTAGAGCCAGCCGCGGCGCCCGGCGATCAGCAGTGTGAGCCCCGGGTGGGCCAGCCGGGCGAAGGCTTGCACCAGTCGCGGCAGGTTCTTGCGCGGCTCCAGCGTGCCGACGAAGAGCAAAAAAGCCGGCGGGAGCCCCAACCGCGCCCGTACTGGCGCCAGTTCGGCAGCGGGCAGGGGCCGGAAGCGAGTATCGACGCCGGGATAGAGCAGGCGAACGCGCGGCCCGGCGACGCCGAGCAGGCGAGCCAGGTCGTCGGCGGTGGCCTGTGAGTCGACCAGCACCATGTCGGCCCGGCGCAACGCCCGTGGGACGGCATGGCTCAGGTAGCGGCGCAGCCCGGCCTCGGCGCACTCGGGCCGCACCAGAAAAGTCAGATCGTGGATGGTGAGCAGCGTTCGGGCGCGCGTGGGCGGCAGCACGAAGTCGGGAGCGTGCAGCAGGTCGAGCGGACCAGCCATGGCCTCGGCGGGCAGCGGCAGGCGCAGGCGCTGCCAGAGGATCGTGAGCAGCCGGGGGCTCAACGGGATGGGATGGGCGGTAACATTGGGGTGCGTGGCGCAGAGGGCCTGCAGTTCGGAGTGGTAGGGTGCGCTGGCCGGCAGGCCACGGGCCGCATAGAACAGGCGAAAGCTGAACTCAGGCGCGTGGCCCACGGTGGCGCGCATCAGTTCGCGCGTGTAGCGCCCGATGCCCGCCCCCTGCCACACCGCCGCCGTGTAATCGACCCCGATGCGCATGCGCCCCTGCGGTCACCTGCGCTTGCTGAACAGGTAGACGATGAAGCCGCCGACCACGATGCTCCAGAAGTTGATCAGCCGATCGAGGAAGGTGACGGCGATGCCCAGGTTCTTTTCAACGCCGAAGAAGGTGAGCACCACGGTGATCGTGCCCTCAACCACGCCGAGCCCCGCCGGGGTGATCGGCAACGCGGTGAGCAGTGAGGAGGCCAGGGCGACGAAGATGATCGCCGAGAGCGAGAGCGTGCCGATCGCCGGCCCCAGGGCCTCGATCACAAAGAACAGCCGGAAACCCTCGAGCAGCCAGACCCCGGCCGTCAGCACGACCAGGCGGGGCAGGATCGCCGGGCTGAACGAACTGAGCGCGGCGTGCTCGAAGCGCCCGTAGAAATCGTGGAGCCGGCGTGGCATCACCCGGCGCACCAGCGGGCTGAGCCAGCGCATCCCTGCCAGCCCGCTGAGGATGGCCACCACGAGCAGCGCGCCGAAGCCAAAGACGATCTGTGTCCCCTCGGGCATATGGGCGCCGAAGGTGAACCAGGCCGAGACCACCAGCATGCCGAACAGCCCGAGCATGTCGAGCAGCCGCTCGGCGAAGATCGTGCCGATCGAGGTCGAGAAGCTGACCTTGCCGTTGTGTTTGAGCAGGTAGGCCCGGTAGGCATCGCCGAGCTTGGCCGGCACGATACAGTTGGCGAACCACGAGAGGTAGATATACTCGATCAGTGCGGGCAGCGAGGCCCAACTGGTGCGCCCGTCGTCGATCGGCACCCCGGCATTACGCAGCAGCATGCGCCAGCGCACGGCCCGCAGCGGAAAGGTCAGGTAAAAGACCCCGAGGCCGGCAAGGAGCAGCCACGGGTTGGCCTGGCGCATGTACTGCCAAGTCTGAGCCAGGTCGATATTGAGGCCGCGCAGGGCGAAGATGACGATCGCCAGGGCGAGGCCGAAGGAGATCAGCGTGCGTGGGCTCCGCAGGCGATCCCAGAGCGAGAAGCCCTCACGGGCCACCTCGACCTCGGGGGCTAGTTCCGGCACGACTGGCCGTTCGCCGGCCACCTGACTCTTGGTGTCGTCAATCATCATGATGTCCGGCGGACCTCCGTGGTGCGGCACGCGCCGCAGGATGTGTCGGGGAGTATACCGTATTTTTGCCAACTGCGCGGGCGGTACTTATACCAATTACCTGTGAACATCCGGCATTGTCACCCCGAGCAGAGCGAGGGGTCTTGCGCGACCCGCTCAGATTCCTCGCTGCGCTCG
>DAOUBZ010000091.1:0-6107 GCA_034432515.1 Chloroflexaceae bacterium
CAGCAGCGCCAGGCCGCCGCCAACGGTGACCAGCAGGCCCATCTGCGCGCCCCGCCGCGCGTCGGCGTAGTCGTGCTTGTAGCCGACCAGCAGGTACGAACTGACCGAGGTGAGCTCCCAGAAGATGAACAGGGTCAGCACATTGTCGGCGAGCACCAGGCCGAGCATCGAGCCCATAAAGACCGTCAGGTAGGCGTAGAAACGCCCCATGCCCGGGTCACCGGCCAGGTAGTAGGCGGTGTAGATGAAGATCAGCGTCCCGATGCCGCTGACGAGCAGCGTGAAGAGCAGGCTCAGCCCATCGAGGCTGAAGCGCAGGTTGAGGCCCATCTCGGGCACCCAGGGCAGCGCCTCGATGAAGAGGCCGCCGGCGGCCACCGCCGGGGCATGCACGGCGAAGCCGGCGAAGGCGGCCAGTGGCAGCAGGGCCAGGATCCAGCCAACCAGCGGGCGCGGCAGGTGACGAGCAATCAGACCAATCGGTGCCAGGGCCAACGTGCTCAGAACGATCGCGGTTAGCATCGTACGGTCCCCACTCTTGCGACACACGGGGAGCTTGGGCGAGAAGGCTGTGCGCGGTATTGTACTGCACTTTTCGCAGAAATGAGCAACCGCCCCCCCATTCGTAACAGGGCGGAGGCAAAGTCGGAACGCGAACACATCCTGAGCCGGGACGAAGGCTCAGCCGAACGGCCGTATCGAAGGGGCGTTCACATCCTGAGCCTTCATCCTGGCTCAGGCCGGGGTAGCGCGCAGCGCGTCTTGAAGGGTGCAAAAAGCGGGGCTTTGCATCCGACCGGCCCGTTCGGAAGGCAGTGGCTCTGCCACTGCTCGGCCCTTGTGCGGACGCCGTCCTAACTGAGCTGGCGCGTCTCGGGGTCGTAGCGCCCCTCAAGCTCGTTCGGGGAGGTGCCTTCCATCGGCTTCACGCCGGTCAGCAAGGCGGCCCGGTCGAGCATGTGGGCGGCCACCGGCGCGGTGATGAAGAAGAAGGCGATCAGCAGCAGCATCTTGAAGACCACTCGCAGGTCGCTGAGGAAGAAGACGCCCGCGCCAAGCAGCACGCCGATGATGCCGAGCGTGCCCGATTTGCCTCCCGCATGCACGCGCGTGTAGAGGTCCGGCAGGCGCACCAGCCCCACTGACGAGACAACCACGAAGAAGACGCCGATCAGCGTGATCAGCAGCGTGACGATCTCCAGTGCTGTCATCAACTCCTCCCCACTTCGATCAGGCGGGCGATCGCCACCGTGCCGAGAAAGCCCAGCACCGAGATCACGATCAGTGTGTCGAGCAGTATCATCTCGCCGGTCGTGACGACGAACATCGTGATCAGGCCCACCAGGTGGATGATGATCAGATCAAAGGCCACTGCCCGGTCGGGGATGCTCGGCCCGCGCAGCAGCCGCCACACGGCAGCCCCCAGCGAGAGACTCACTACCAGCATCAGGATGGCCATGCCGATCTGAAACGCGCTCACCGCAGTACCTCCTTAGCTCAAACCCGTACGGCCGTTCGCGAGGATGCGATGAAGCGAGGACGTGGCCGTAGCGCCTCATCGCGTTACGTATCCTCGCCAGGCTTGTCAAGCAGGCATGGCCGTTTCTCAGCTATGCCTCAGCGCCCCACTGCCAGTTCGGCCGCGTCGCAGCCGCCGGGGCCGCAGACATCACGTACCAGGCTGGCGGTGTCAAACACCTGCTCGGCTGCGAGCGTGCTGTACTCCAGTGTCGGAGCTGCGCCAATGCCCATCGCGATGCTGACCGCAACCAGCACCGCCGCCGGCGCCAGCAGGCCCACCCCGGCGCGTGGCATGGCGCTCATATCGCTGTAGGCTTTCTTCCAGAAGACCTCGTTCCAGATCTTCAGCATCGAGAAGAGCGTGAAGAGACTGACCGTCGCGGCCACGCCGACGATCAGCCACTGCTCCTGGTCCAGCCCGGCCTGCACCAGCCCCAGCTTGCCAAAGAAGCCGCTCAGCGGTGGCACACCGACCAGTGCAAAGCTGGCCAGCAGCCAGAGCAAGGCCAGCACGGGCTCGCGCCGGGCCATGCCACCCATCTGCTTCAGTTCACCGGTGCCGGTCAGGTGCTCCGCAGCGCCGCCGATCAGAAACAGCGCCGTCTTGACCACGATGTTGTGTGCCATGAAGAGAATACCGGCCGTCATCCCGGCCACGCTGACCAGACCCAGGCCCATGGCCATATAGCCCACCTGGCTGACGATATGGAAGGCGAGGATGCGCCGCACATTCACCTGGGCCATCGCCCCGATCACGCCGACCACCATCGTGACGCCGGCGACCACCAGGATCAGCGGCGCCAGGCGGGCCAGTTCGCTCTGGAACACCGTGCCGAAAACCCGGTAGAGCGCGTAGATGCCCACCTTGGTGAGCAAACCACCGAACAGCGCGGTGACCGCGATGTTCGGGGTGTGGTAGCTGGTGGGCAGCCAGAAGAACAGGGGCGCCAGGCCGGCCTTGCTGCCGAAGGCGACCAGGAAGAAGCCGGCCACCGCCGTCACCAGCGAGGCGTCCTGGATCGTGCCCAGCCGCTCGGCCAGCTGCGCCATGTTCAAGGTGCCGGCCACCCCGTAGATCAGGCCCGCACCGACCAGGAAGCAGAGGCTGCCGAAGAGGTTCAGCACCACATACTTCAGGCCACCCTCGAGCTGTGCACGCGATCCACCGAGTGTGATCAGCCCGAACGAGGCTACCAGCAGGATTTCAAACCAGACGTAGAGGTTGAAGAGATCGCCGGTCAGGAAGGCCCCGCTACAGCCGAAGAGCAGCAACAACAGCAGCGGGTAGTAGTAGAAGCGCTCCTGGCGCGCATCCACCGTGACGAAGCTGTAGCCGATCGTCACCAGGGTCAGCAGGGCGGTGAGCAGCAGCATGATCGCGCTCAACCCGTCGGCCACCAGCGAGATGCCGAACGGCGCCGTCCAGCCGGCCGCCTGCGTAACCTGCCGGCCCGTGGCGGCGATCGTCACCAGCAGCCAGGCGCTGTACCCCAGGTTGAAGAGCGTCGCCGCCACGGCGATCACCCGCACCCAGACGTGCTGGCGAAAGATGATCGTCGCTACGCCGGCGCTGAGCAGGGGAACGATCAGCGGGAGAAACAAATGGTGTGCCATCAGCGTTCCTACAGCTTATCAGTCGAGGTCATCGTATCGAGATCATCACTCTCGACGGCCTGGTCAGCACGGTAGGCCAGGGCCATCACGAAGGTGAGCAGCCCAAAACTGATCACGATCGCCGTCAGGATCAGCGCCTGGATCAGCGGATCGGCGCTGTCCGGGGGGGCCACGCCGGCCTCAGGCTTGACAAAGGGCGGGCGCGCCTTGATCAGGCCATCGCCCATCAGGAAGAGCAACAGGTTGGCCCCATGGCTGAGCAGCACCAGGCCCAGGATCAGCTTGACCACGCTGCGGCGCAGCATCAGGTAGATGCCCCCCGCGAACAGCGTCCCAACCACCAGAGAGATTACGAGACTCATAGCTTGTTCCTGTTGAGCAAGTCAGACACGCGATCAGGGTAAAACGCATCGGAAGCCCGTGAGTCCTGCTCGTCACGCATCACTCGTCACTCATAACTGGCATTACGCCTCAGGGGCTACCCGGTCCGGACCGATGGGTCGCCGCCGCAGCGGGTAGAGGATGGGCTCCTCGGCGAGCACCAGGGCCAGTTGCGTCGTCACGCCGATCACCGTCAGGTAGACGCCGATATCGAACAGCACCGGCGTGCCCAGCTTGCCGATCCCCGGGATCGGCTCCTTGAGCCAGAAGGCGACCATGTAGGCCTGGCCCGTGGCCAGGCCGATCAGGCCCCACACCGCCGCAAAGATCACCCCGACCGCGGCCAGGCTCAGGAAGTTGACCGGAATAATCTTGCGAACGTGCACCGGGCCATAGGCGATGATCTGGAGAATGAACGCCGATGCGGCCAGTAGCCCGCCGATGAACCCGCCGCCTGGCAGGTTGTGCCCGCGCACCAGCATAAACAATGAGAGCAGCAGCAGGATGGGCAGCATCAGCCGGGCCACCGTGCGCAGGATGATCGAGTCATACATGTGAGGAAACTCCCTTTACAAACCACTTAGCGCCCCCGGCCGGCCAGCGGAGCCGCTTGCTCGTTCGGAGCCGCGTGCTCCTGCTGCCCGTTCCCCGCTGGGGCTGGCCCATCCAGGCTGGTGGGCTGCGCCGGCTCCTCCTGGTCGTCGCGCGTCGGGTCGACGCTCGGGCGCAGGCGCAGCATCGCGTAGATGCCGAGCAGCGCGATGAACAGCACCACGATCTCGCCCATGGTGTCGAAGCCGCGGAAGTCGACCAGGATCACGTTGACCACGTTGTCGCCAAAGCCCAGGCTGCGACTCTCGGCGCGGAAGGCCTGGCTGATGCTGGCAAACTGGGTGCTGCTCGATGCCGCAAAGGCGATCCCGGCCATCATCAGCCCGGCAACCCCGGCGATCAGCCCGTCGCGCACCCGTTCAGGGCCGCTCGTCAGCCGCTCGAAGCCCACCGGGAGCACCGCGAAGAGCAGCACCAGGAAGACCGTGGCGAGCGTCTCGATCAGCAGCTGGGTCAGGGCCAGGTCAGGAGCGCTGTAGATCACGAAGAGAAAGGCCACCATCGCCCCGACGATGCTGGAGGCGATGATCGCGCCGAGCCGCGAGCGGGCCTGTAGTGTCGCCAGGACGCCGACGGGGATGAGCAGCGCGCTAACGAGTTCGAATGGCCCAACCCCGGCGAGGTTCGGCAGCACCAGCCCGCTGAAGCCGAAGAGCACCAGCGGCGGCAACACCACGGCCACCAGCGCGAGCACGGCCCAGGTCAGGTAGCTGCGCAGCTTGCCGTTCTGCAGGGTTCGGGTGAAGCTGGTGGCGCCCTGGAGCATCCCGCTGATCGCCGCATCGTAGATCCGGTCACCGTTGAGCCAGGGCGGCAGCGGCGAGGGCGCCGCCGCGATCTGTGGCTCGAAGCGCGTCAGCACGGCGCCGATCAGCAGCGCGGTCATGCTGAGGATCAGCGGGAGGCTGATCTCGGAGGGGAAGAGGTAGAGGCTGATCTTCACCCCGTCGTCGGCGATCGCGTTCACCGCTGGCTGGAGCAGTGCCGCGGTGGCCGGCAGCAAGCCGAGCGGCAAGATCACTGAGAGGGCGGTCAGCACCGCCGGGCCGATCAGCATGCCGGCCGGCGCCTCGTGGACGTGCTCCTTCATCCCGCTGCCGACCGGCCCGAAGAAGACGCCGCTCACCAGCCGCCAGGCGTAGAGCACCCCGAAGACGGCGCTGGTCACCACGGCGATCAGCACCACGATGTCCAGCCCCGGGGGCAAGCCGTTATCCACGGCAGCGTACAGTTGCTCCTCTTTGGCGACGAAGCCGAACAGGATCGGCACGCCCGCCATCGAGAGCGACGAGAGGATCGCCAGGGCCGCCGTCCAGGGCATTGCCCGCCGCAGCCCGCCGAGCTTGCTGAGACTGCGCGTGCCGGCCTCGTGATCCACCGCCCCGGCCAGCATAAACAGCGCGCCTTTGTAGAGCGCGTGGGCCAGGATGGTCGCCACCAGCGCAGCTGGCGCCTCGGGGCCGCCCATGCCCGCCAGCAGCATCATGGTGCCGAGCTTGCTGACCGTGCTGTAGGCCAGCAGGCCCTTGATGTCGTCGCGCCGGTTCGCCACGACGGCGCCGAGCAGCATCGTGATCGCGCCAACGGTCGTCAGCGTGTAGATCCACAATGGCGTCTCGCTCAGCGCCGGGTGCAGGCGGGCCAGTAGGTAGACCCCCGCCTTGACCATGGTGGCCGAGTGCAGATAGGCGCTGGCCGGCGTCGGGGCCTGCATCGCGTTCGGCAGCCAGAAGTGAAAGGGGAACTGGGCCGACTTGGTGAAACAGCCCAGGAAGATCAGCAGCAGCGCCGGCGTGTAGAGCGACGAGGCACGCAGCTGCTCACCCGCAGCGATGATCTCCGAGATGGTGTATGATCCAGCTGCCATGCTGAGCAGCACCAGGCCTATCAGCAGCGCCAGGCCGCCGCCAACGGTGACCAGCAGGCCCATCTGCGCGCCCCGCCGCGCGTCGGCGTAGTCGTGCTTGTAGCCGACCAGC
>DAOUBZ010000092.1:0-3237 GCA_034432515.1 Chloroflexaceae bacterium
CGAGAAAACCCTGGGTTTGGGGCTTGCCCCAAAGATGTTGCACAAACCCTGGTTGCGCCGCCCGCCCGTGCAGACGGGCTCGTGCATGCTATACCGCGCTGGTGGGAAAAGGGTGACGCTCCGTCTGGAGCGCGAGGAGCGCATCGGCCCTGCGACCGATGGCAACGCGGTGGAAGCCTGGTAGACTACGATCAGGACCCGGCGATGAAGCGACAGACGCGCCGGGCCTGCCAACTCCAAATTCCCCACTGTCGCTCCCCGCACTACCCCCAGCGGCTGCCGAAGGGCAGCCGCTTACCACGTCTGGCACGGCGGACGATTCGGATCATGCCTCTAGCGCGAATGTTGGGAAGCCGTTATACTATAGCGTGCACGCCGAAACAGGCGTGATCAGCCAGATAGGCGCCGTCGCCACGTGCCCGCGCAGGGCGGAGCAAGGAGCTGGCGAGGAGGTTGTGAGTGTTACAGCCGGAAGATCTGCCGCCGACAATTGAGGGCTTCACCCAGCGCGAGTACGAATTGCTCCGGCGCGAGCTCGCCGAGGCGCAGGCGCTCAACCGCGGGCTCCGCCGGCAACTTGAGAAGGCGCTGGCGGCTGCCAACGAAGCGCAGCGCGCCCATGCCAAGATGGTCGCCACGCTCACCGAGACGATGCGCGAGAACACCTCGCTGGCCCACGAGCGCGATGCCTGGCGTGCACGAGCCCAGCGGCTCGAAGCCGGCATCCCAGGCGAGGCGGGGAGCACGCAGCCGATCGATATCAGCGGGCTGGCGGGGCAGATCAGCGAGGACGAGATCAACGCCATCCGCAAGGCGATGGCCCGTTTGCATCACCCCGACCTTGGCGGCGACCCCGAGCGCATGAAGGCCTGGAACGCGGCCCTGGACCGCATCTGTGGGGCGTGAGGACGCGGGGATGCGACGATGCGAGGACGCGCGGACGCGACGATGCGTTTGGTTGTTGCTTTATCGCCTCATCGCCTCATCGCCTCATCGCCTCATCGCCTCTTCGCCTCTTCGCCTCTTCGCCTCAGCTTTCGGCGGCGGCAAGCTCGTCACTGAGGCCAGTACGCAGCTTGGCGAGTAGGTTGCGCAGCAGTTGCTGCTCGGCCGGGTCGAGCAGGCTCATACGACGCTCGACGGCGGCGCTGTGCAGCTGACTGGCGGCGTCGCGCAGGGCAAGACCGCCGGGCGTGAGCAGCAGGCGCTGTGCGCGGCGATCGGCAGGGTCGGGAGTGCGCCGCACCAGCCCGTGGGCCTCCAGCCGGTCGACCAGGCGGGTGATCGTGCTCTTCACGCAGAGCAACTCCGCCCCGATGTCGGTCAGCCGGCGCCCCTGGGCAACATCGAGATGCTGCAGGACGGAGAACTCGAGGGGCGAGAGGTTCAGGCCCTGGAGCACACGCCGGTCACCGTCGTCGAGGAGGACATAGATATCGTGGATCAGGCGGTGCTGCTCGTGGGCGATCGAGGGCGACGCGCGCGACGACATAAGCTCAACCCTCGGCGACGCAACTGTTGCAGTTGCAATCGATTATAGGAAGGGCGATCCGGCCCGTCAAGGCGCGGAACGGCAACCGACAGTTGACACCGCCCCCCCTGAGCGGTAAAATATGCTGCGTTTTGCCTAGATTTGCAGCTATTTGCAGTGACCGCTGCAGGAGCCTGGAAGGGTCCGGGGATGTTCCAACTGGCCGGGTTGTGGATGGCCATCGCCACGTTCCTTGGGATCTGGTGGGGCCACGTTGGTGTACGCTGGCTCGAGGCCCATAGTGTGCGGGTTGGCCCACCGGCCGCCGTATTGAGCGTCCTCGGGATCGCCCTGAACCTGTACGCCCTGGTCGCGCCAGACCTCACACTGGCCGGGGTGAGCAGCATCGTCGGGATCACCCTGCTGTGGGATGCCTTCGAGCTCGTTCGCCAGGCGAAGCGGGTTCGCAAGGGCCATGCGCCGGCCAATCCGGCCAATCCGCGCCACGCGGCCTATCTGGCGGCCGGGGGGCCAGCCACCACGGTCGACCTGCTGGATCGCGAGCCGAGTGAGAGCCCGGTAGGCCACGGGCACTACGAGGGCCAGACACTGCCAGCAAGCCACGCCGGTCCGCAGCGGCGATCAGCCGCCAGCACCGATTAACGCAGCGACGAAGGGAGCAAGCGACGATGAACTGGGGTGGCCTGGCGCTTGGCCTGTTCAGCTTCGGCATCATTGGCTTCGGCTTCTACTGGGTAATCCGCATGGAGTACTACCTCGGCTACCTGTGGTGGCCCTACCCATTGGCCCTGGGCCTGCTGCTGATTGGCGGATCACTGTTTGTGCCCAACGCCGGCTACTCGGCCCTGCTGGGCATCACCGGCGCCTCGTTCGTCTGGGGTGCAACCGAGCTCAAAGAGCAGGCGGTACGGGCCGAGTTGGGCTGGTTCAAGTTCAACCCGGGGCGCAAGCCCGATCCGCCGCTGGCACGGCTGATCCGCCGCATCAAGGCGCCACACCTGTAGCGCCGGGCGCTTCACACCAATACGGACGACGAGGTATGATAGATACCTCGTCGTCCGTATTGGTGTGCCAGGAAGTCCATGAGTGAACGCGAGGAACTGGTCAGGCTAAAACGAACGCTCCGCCGGCAGGCGATCGCCCGGCGCAACGCGATCGACGATCGCGCGGCGCGCAGTGCGGCTATCTGTGCCCGCCTCGCGGCACTGCCGGTCTTCCGCGCAGCGCCGTCGATCCACTGCTACCTGCCGATCCGTTCCGAGGTGGATACGCGCCCGCTCGTCGCAGCGGCCCTGGCTGCGGGCAAAGCCGTGGCAATGCCGGTGGTCAGCGAGGACGGGACGCTGCTGCACAGCTGGATCGACCGGCTCGATGACGCGGCGTTTGGCGCCAGTGTGCTGGGCACCGTTCGCCCCCACCACCTCCGCCCGGCCCCGCCCGGTAGCTGGGCGCTCACGGTCGTCCCGCTGCTGGCCTTCGATCGCCGCGGCTACCGGCTCGGCTATGGCAAGGGCCACTACGACCGCCTGCTGGCCCAGGTCAGCGGCGCAATGATCGGCGTGGCCTTCGCCGCCCAGGAAGAGCCACGTCTCCCCCACGAGCCCCACGATATCGCCCTCGATCTGATCGTCACCGAGCACGAACTGATCAGCCCCGAGCGTGCATAACATCCGCCTCCCGCAGTGGGATGTGGGGCGGCTGCGCTGCTCGACAAGGTGTTTTCTGGTTGGTTGTGGCGGCTACGC
>DAOUBZ010000093.1:0-3705 GCA_034432515.1 Chloroflexaceae bacterium
CGCCCCGCGGTGGGGTCGGGGCGTAGGGCCGCAGCACGATGCGGCCCTACGCCCCGACGGGGCCGCATCGTGCCCTCGTGACCCGCCACCCCGGCGCACCCCCGGCGCCCCGGCGCCCTATCCTCGCCTCCTCGCCTCCGCGCGTCCGCGCGCGCTACGGAAGGAAGCGCAGCGGGTTGACCGCCCGCCCGTTGACCAGCACCGTGAAGTGCAGATGCACCCCGGTTGAGTATCCCCCGCCAGCCCGATCGTACGTGCTCCCCATATGGCCAAGCAACGCGCCTACCGCCACTTCGTCGCCAACCGAGACCACCGGTCTGGCGATCAGGTGACCGTAGATCGTCTCGATCCCGCCGTCGTGACTCAGCCGGACACAGTAGCCATAGCCCCGGCACCAGCCGGCCTCGCGCACCCGGCCGGAACGGGCCGCGACGATCGGCGTCCAGGCCCGGTTGGCAATATCGATCCCATTGTGGAAGCTGCCCCAGCGCGGGCCGAAGCCCGAGCTCAGGCTACCCCGCGTGGGCCAGACCCAGCGCGGCGGGGGTGGCGGAAAATCGTTCGAGAGGGGCAGCGCGGCAATCTGCTCGGCAGCAACCTCCAGCAGATCGGAGCGCACCCAGCCGCGGAGCGATCCAAGCTCCACCTGCAGCCAGGATTCATGGCGCGCCCGCAGCGCCACGCGGCGCCCGGTAGTGAGCTGCGCCACCCGGGGATGCTCGGTGCTCGGCCCCGTGCGCAGATTGGTCCCTGCTGTCCGGACCACCGCTGCCGATTCTGGCCCACGTGCCGCCAGACCGGGCAGCCCGCCAACTGCCTGCAGCCAGTCCTCGGGCAAGCTCAATTGCTCACGGGGAATGAACAACTCCGCCCCGGGGGTGAGCGCCCCATCCGGGCCAACACGGTTCGCGGGAAAGGTCGCGATCACCGCTGACGGCACCCCAAAGCGTTCGGCAAGACTCGCCAGCGTCTCTCCCGCGACAACCACATGGGGCTGCCCTGAGACCCGTGGGATGCGCAATAGCTGCCCCACCACCAGCGCGTCACCCTGTTCAAGCCGGTTGGCCAGCACCAGTGCTTCGAGTTGCACGCCATAGCGGGCCGCGACCGCGCCAAGGGTCTCGCCCTCGGCCAGCTGGTGCACCGTCTGAAAGGCGCCTGGCACGTTGACCGGCTGCTGGATCTGCGGCGTGATCGGCTCGCCGGGCTGGCTGATCCGGATCGGGCCAACGGCAAGCGGCGCCAGCACGATCCCATCACGCGCAGCCAGCTGGGTCGCAGGCTCGGCGACGGGCGCTGAGCGTACCGCGATGGCGGCGCCACCGCGCCCGCTCACCTCGGCGCCCAGCACCGCGACGATCAACGCGACCACGCAGGCGTGGGCCCATAGCCGGGCGGCGGGTACGCTGCGCAACGCCGCCACGACACGCAGCACGGTCGGCGGCGACCTACGCGCAGCTGTGGGAAGCTCGGCTGGCGCATCACCCCGGATGCGCGCCAGCGCCGCGCGGGCCACTGCGGCGCGCCGCTTGAACACGGCCCGCCCGGGCCGGGAGCGCTCCGGTCGCCCCAACATCGCTGTGCTCACAAAGCTGGTCCAGCCATCGGTAAGAGACCTGTCGCCAGCCGGGCTGCGGGGTACCTGAGCAGCTGTGATGGGTCGGCCCCCGCCCCGTAAGGCCGAAGGATTGACGCAGCCAATGCTTCGCCAGGCGCAATCCGGTAACGAAGCTCGGACGGCGTACGCGCTGTCGGGTCATCTGAATGGGGCTGAGGATACACCCGAGCGTCTGGTTTGTCAACGTGCGCTGCGGCGTGGGGTGTGATGCATCTTGCTGCACGCACCGCCACCCCACCCGACCTCGGCGGCCACACCGCCTGGCCCGGCTGGCCGTCTCTACGACGGCCCCAGGCGGCGCAAACGTCGTCATGGGCACCCGGGGCGCACGACCGTTGCCGGCAGGGTCATGGTCGCGCGGGTTTCGTGCAAAACATTGATACTGCTGGCAAATGATCGCGGCGCCCCACACACCGGGCGGCTCACGGCACTCCAGAAGTTGATCCGCTATCCACCCCCTGCCCGCGGCTCATGCCGCGGGTTGCCGTATGCGAAGCCCGCCTTCGCGGGCTAGAGCGGATCAAATACTCTAAAGACCATCAGCCGCCGGCTAGCATTGGGAAGCCCGCGTAGCGGGCTCGCGTGGCCCGAGCAAGGAATTCGCCAGCGGTATCATCTTTTTGCGCCCGCCACCACCCGCACCATCCCACCGGCCCCTGGCGCCCCCAGGGCTATTCGCGCAGTCGCGCGAGCTCCGCCCGCCAATAGGCGACCAGCGCGTCGGCATCTGGGTCACCCCCGTCGGTACGCACCCGCCGCTTGCGGAAGGCCAGTTCGTGCTGGGCGCGGACGATGGCCGCCGAGCGGCCCCCGTCGCCGCGCGCAACACGCCGGGTGCGTAACACTCGGTCGCGGTTGATCGCCTCCAGTTCCTCAGACAAGACTATAGGCGGGCGCTCAGTGGCCAATTCTTCGCGGATTGTGCGGCGCTCCCACAGCCCGCTGCGGTAGAGCACCACCCACGCGATCGATAAGAAGGGCAGGAAGATCAGCAACTGCATCAGGCTGAAGCCCAGCCAGGCCTGGGGGAAACTCAATGCATTCATGCCTGCGGCTGCCTCCTCGGCTGAGGCCTGCCCGGGGGCCTGGCCAGTGACGCCGACGGTGATCAGGCCGAGGCCATTGTTCAGGGCGTGGGCGGCGATGCCGAGCAGCAGTCCGATGGGCGGCAGCAGCCAGCGCAGCCAGCGTGCCCGCACCTGCCGCGACAGACCGAGGCTCGCCCCGAAAAGTGCCGTGTAGAGCGCGTGGCCGGAGAGTCCGAACAGGGCATAGCGGTAGCCGAACTGAAAGTTCCACGGCGCGAAACCGTACTCCGCGTAGCCCTTCGCGATGTAGAGCGGCGCCTCCATCCAGGTGAAGCTCAGACCAATTAGAGCACCGTAGATCAGCCCGTCGCGCATATTGTCGAACTCGCCCCGCAGCAGCACGAAGAGTAGCAGCAGGCCGAGGCCTTTGGTGATCTCCTCCACCAGCGGGCCGGCAAGGGGCGCGCCCAGCATCAGTGCGGCGTCCTCGCCCAGGGTGGCCGCGATCTCCGGGTTCGTCGCGACGAAATCGGCTACCCAGCCGAGCACGACCTGGTTGAGCGGCAAGGCCAGCCCGGTGGCCAGCAGGCCGCCCCAGAGGAACGCCGCCGCAAACAGCCACGGCGACTCACGCTCGCGCCGGTCCAGGAACCAGAGGATGGTCAGCGGGAACAGCGAGATCAGCCCCGCCACGCCAAGGGCCGTCAGGTAAGACCGCCAGTATATCCGGGCGCATCTGTAGCGGGATGCGCAGGACCGCAAAACTGGCGAATGCCAGGGCCAGGAGCAACACCCCCGCGGTGAGCCGGGCAAAGCCCGGGCGCCGCAAGGGTGAGCCGGCGAAGATGTGCGCATCCACCACTGAGGGATTCTGACTCTGCTGCATGGTCGCTGTGCGTTTTCAGATACGGTTTCTGAATGGCCAGGCTTACCGTACAGTCTCGTGCCAACTCGCCACATCCCCAATCCCCCCCCTTTCAGGGGTAGAGTTTTTGGGGGTTAACGACCCAGGTGTAAAGGATTAGTGAAGGCGGTTCAGCCGTCTGGTACGATGCGGTT
>DAOUBZ010000094.1:0-2318 GCA_034432515.1 Chloroflexaceae bacterium
CGTCAGCCCGGCTGCCCGCATCCGCAATGTGACCGCCGGGGCGGTGATCGCGGACATTCTCAACGCCGTGCCGGTGCCCGGCGCGCGGGCCGGGCGCCGCTTCGAGCGCAGCGGCACGCTGATGAGCCGGTAACCCCCCGATGATGACGCCACCAGAGCTGCTGGAGCAGGCCCTGGCGGCCCACGGCGACCTGCTCTACCACCTGGCGCTGCTGGCCGCCGGCGATGAGCGGGGCGCCGAGTCGCTGCTGCGCGCCGTGACCAACGACCTGGTAGCCGCCTGGCGTGAGACGCCCACAGCAGCCGCCCCCGCTGCGCCGGGCCTCCTGGCTCGCCTCGCCGCCGCTGCCCGTCGCAGCGCGGCCCAGCCGCCCGGGCAGCGCACTCGTGCGCGTAGGCGCGTCCGGCCCGGCGTTCTCCCCCTCGCGCTGCAGCACCTGTCCCTCGACCAGCGCCTCGCGCTGGCGCTGCACCTGCTGTCAGGCTACGACGTCGCCCGGATTGGCCAGGTCCTGGAGTTGCCGGCAAGCGCGGCCCGGAACGCACTGATCGCCGCGGTTCGCGCGCTTGGCCCGTTCGCCGGCAGTTCGCTGCCCGATCGCACCAGTGGCGAGCTCTGTCTCGAGGTGCACGATGCCCTCGCCGACCCGGTTGCCGGCGCGCGCCATGGCTCGCTGGTTCGCGGGCACCTTGCCGCCTGCGCGCTCTGTCGTAGCTTCGACCAGGCCTGGGACACGATCATCCAGCGGGTCGAGGCGACGCTCCGCAACGAGCTGCGTGAGCGCCCGCTGCCTCCTGAGCTGCGCGCGCGGCTGCTGGCCGTCGCCCGCCCGCCGCGGCGCTTCAGTCCTGGCTTGCGGCTTGCCCTGCCGCCCCTCGCGGTACTGGCCCTGATCGCCGCGCTTGTGCTGCCCGGCTTCCTGCGCCAGCCGGTGAGTGTGGTGGAGCGCGAACTGGCCGCCCCGCTCGACCCTGACGCGCTCGTGGCCCGCGCCCTCGCGCGCCAGACCAGCCCGCCCGACCGTGGCGGCGTCTGGTACGGCCGCTACGCAACACTCTGGTACTTTGACGACAGCACCATCGCGCCACTCCAGGCCGAGCTCTGGCTTGACCCGCGCAACCCCGCCCGCCATCGGCTCCAGCTGACCCATGCCGACGGCGGCGCGCCCTACGAGCTCCAGCTTGGCAACGGCAGTTCACGGCTCTACTATGCGCTCGACGCCCTCTACGCCCCGACAGTCTACGGCCGGCTGCGTACGCCTGCCCAGCCCGGCGCGCCGGCACTGCTCGTGCAGGAGCTCGATCGTGCCGGCCAGGAGCGAGCGCGGAACGAACGGCTCAGCAGTGGCCCCTGGGCCATTCCCCTGGCCTACCTGGAACAAGCCAGACAGGCCCCCGACCTGCGTGTCCTGGGGCGGCAGCGCGACGGCGCCCGCAGCGTGCAGATCCTCAGCTTCTCGGGCCTCAGCCCCCTTGGCCTGCCACCCGATGCGCCCGGCGCCACTGCAGAGCGCGTGACCGTGCTCCTCGCCCTCGACCTCGAAGACGGGCTGCTCCGCACGGCCACCGAACTGGCAGGCCCCTCCGGCACAACCCAGACCAGCCGCGTCACCTGGCGTCTGCTCGAAGAACAGACCCTCGCCACCGCCGAGCAGATCGAGCGCGCCTTTAGCATTGGCCGCGCCTGGACCGGCATCGGCGACTTCAGCGAGGTCGGTCGCTATCTGAGTGCCGACCAGGCGGTGCCGCTCATTGCCGAGTACGCCGTCGTCGACCCGGGCCAACTGCTCGGATCCCGTGACGCCGCCTTCTGGATGCCCGCAGCGCCGCCGCCGGGCGCCGAACGGGCGCTCTTGCTCTGGAGCGACGGCACCGGACGGGGCCGCAATCCGCAACAGGCCCTGATCTACCTCGGTGAGGGCCGGCGGCTGATGCTGCTCTTCAACGTCACGGACGAGCTGGACGGCGAGTTGCTCACGGTCGGGCCGTGGCAGGCCACGCTCCACGCCGGGCGCACCCGGCGCTACACCCTGGCGCTCAGCCGAACCCTCGGGACCGCAGCGAGCGATGGCGGCGCGCCCGGCCTCTTGATCGACGCCTGGGGCTTCAGCCGCAACGAACTGCTCAGGCTGGTGGCAAGCCTGCGCCCATTCGATAGCCAGGCGCTGGCGGCCCACGGCACGCTGTTCACCCCTGAACCGGCTCAGAATCCCGAGGCCTTCGTCCCGCGCCGGGCCGCCGCCGGACATGTGCAACGCCCGCCTCCAGTGGTGGGATTTGGGGCGGCTACGCCGCCCCGATAGTTGTTTTTTTGGTGG
>DAOUBZ010000095.1:0-8711 GCA_034432515.1 Chloroflexaceae bacterium
GCCGAAGCCTTGGCTGTGCCAATGCTTCGGCCCTACGGGGCTATTTCCGCATCGTGAAATACCTGTTCGGGCGCCAGGTGCACAGCACCCAGACGCCGAGGAAGATCACGGCGAGGCCCGCCCCGCCGATGAAGAGCCCGATCCAGGGCAACCAGCGGGCCGCGCTGCGCTGGGCGGCGATGTACTCGGCGCGGGTGCCGCCATAGACCAGTTCGGCCTGCAACTCGTTGCCCTCGGCGCCGCGCGTCACCGTACCCAGGGCCAGCACGGGGCGGCTGGCCACCAGGCCCCGGTAGCGCCTGGTGCCCTCCTGGGTGCGGCTGCTCCACTCCAGCCCTTCCTCCTGCCAGCGGGCGTGGGGTGCATCGAGCACATAGGTGTCGTTGCTGATGCGGATCAGCCCTGCGGCCTCGACCAGTAGCGGCGGCGTGACCCGTTCGTCCTCGAACCACTGCTCGTCGCCATTGCTATCGGTGCCGCGAAACTCCTCGCGCACATAGGCCACGAAGTCGCGGAAGCGAGCCGGGTTGCGCGGGCTCAACTGCCCCTCGACCAGGACCGTCTGGCCCGGGGGCTGGTCGTCGAGCTGGCTAGCGGTCAGCGGCAGCAGGGCCTCGGCCCGCGCGGCCGCGCTGCGCGCCTCGCCGGCCATACCCACCCCCACTATGAAACCCACGACAACGAAGGCGAGCCCGAAGAGTGCCACAAAGGTTCGCACGAAGAACTGCACGGAGCTATCCTCTCGCCCCTGGCGGCACTGCGGCCATTGCGCGAGCGCCGTGATGACGGTACCCTGTAGTCAGGCAGCAGCAGACCAGGAGCAATCCACATGATCTGGTTCTATGCCAGGGATATTGTAGCGTGGTTGGAGCTGGACCCGAATCGGACCTACGTGGCCGTGGCTGAGCTCTGTGCGCGCCTGGGGCTGGTCACCGCTCGTGAGGAGCGGCGCGTCAAGGAGCATCCGCTGCTGAGCGGTGGGGCGCGGCGCCTGGAACTGGAGACCGACGAGGGCGACGCCCTGCTGCGCCTCTGTCTGCGTGTCGAACTGGTGCCGCTCTGGCTCACTACGCTGGACCCGGGCAAGGTGGGCGATGGCCAGGCCCGCGCGCGGCTGGAGCTCTTCCAGCGCGAGGCGGCCTCACTGCTCTGGCAGGGCTTCCGGCCCCAGGGCTTCGACAGTGGCGACGTGCTGATCGCGGCGCGGGGCCAGCAGGGTCACGCCGAGCAGGCCTACGTCGGTGCGACGGCGATCGCCAACCTGGCACGCCAGCAGCTGCTGATCGAGCGCCAGCTCGATGCGCCCACCGCTGACGATGCCGGCCCCGGCGCCGATCCCTGGGCCGCGCAGGGCGCCGCGCTGGACGACCCGCAGGCGGCGCGGGTGGCCCAGACGGTGCGCAAGGTGGCGCGCACCCTCGGCGAGCGAACGCGGCGCAACGAGTACTGGGGCGCACTCAGCGGGCTCTACCGCAACTTCGGCATCTCGTCCTACCGGCGCATGCCCGCGGGCCGGCTCTACGAAGCCCTGGAATGGCTCGAACGCTGGTACGGCGACATGGTCGGCGAGCCCGAGCCCCCGCCGGACATATGAGACCAGGCTTGAGACCGGCCTGCCATTCTGGCATTCATGCTTCCAGCTCTACGGCTCTCCAGCGCCACACGACCGGCTTGTGGCGCTGAAGAGCCGTAGAGCTGGAACGCCTGATCCTGAACGATGCTTCCCCGTGCGGCTACTGGCGCTGGGCGGTCCGGTAGGCCATACCTGGTGCGAGGTTGAAGGCGCTGGCGCTCTGCGACTGGGGGTCGAGGATCTGGGCGAAGCAGTCGAGGCGACCCGGCTCGACGCGGGTGCAGGCCGGCGCGCTAACCAGCGGACGGTCCTCAATTGGCGCCCAGGGCTGCGCCCAGGTGCCAGTGTAGGTGATCTGGTAGAGCCGCATGTCGGGGCCACGTACAAACAGGTCGAGCAGGTTGCGGTTCCAGCCCACTGCGCTGATCGTCGAGGCCGCGCGGAAGGTCGCCATGCCGACCAGCTGGTTCCAGCCGACCCAGCGGGCGCCCGCGCCTTCGTCGTAGTAAAGCTGCTGCACCACCCCGCTGGGTCCGAGGGCAAAGCAGTCGATGATCCCCGTGCCGCGCGAGCCGCAGGCCGGCGCCGAGGTGATCGTGCCGCTGCCCACCGCCTCCCAGCGCGGGGGTACCCAGTCGGTGACATTGTGCTGCCAGTAGCGGTGGATGAGATTGCCGTCGGTGTTGCGCACGAAGACGCTCATCCGCTCGGCGCCCCAGGCCACGATGGCCGGCGCCGAGGTGGCGTCGCCGCCCAGTTCCCCGGTGGCCCAGGCGCCGCCTTCCCAGTAGAACTGAAAGACGCCTCCGTAACCCTCGCGGAGCGCGACGCAGTTGATCGTCCCGGCTGTCCAGGAGGTGCACGAAGGTGCGGAACGCAGGATCACGCCGCGCAGTTCGTCGGGGGTACGCCAGGGCGACCAGGGCGCGGCACCCTCCTTGTAGGTCTGGATGATCTCGCCGCTCCCGCCGCGGGCGAAGACCGCGACCCGGTCGCGCCCCCAGGAGACGGCAGCCGGCGCCGAGGTGATGGTCCCGCCGAGGCTCTGCCATGCCGTCCAGTTGAGGCCAAACTGGGCGGTTGGCGCGGCCGGCGGCAGCCTGGCAGGAGCGGCAAGCAGGCCGAACAGCAGCGCGTCCGTACTGCTGGCAGCGACAGCAGGCGGCGCGACCGCCTGGCCCAGCGCGGCCAGCAGCGCAACAACGATCAGGGCGAACGATACGATCCGGCGGATTGGCGGAAAGGCTGCCATAGACGCTCCTGGGGTCGGCGCCACGACGCGCCGCCCGCTACGGCTCACACTCAGCGACGGACGTGGTGCTGAGAGCGGTGAACACGCATCACTCATCACTGGTATGATATACCGGAGCGCAAGGGCCCCTGGTGGAGCAAGGCCAACCCGATGTCACACTGGACGTTTCTGACCAACCACGCTCAGGTGCTGCTCTGCATCGCGCGCAACCGCAGCGCCACTGCCCGCGAGATCGCCAGCCAGGTTGGCATCACCGAGCGGGCCGTGCAGCGTATTCTGCGCGATCTCCACGACGGCGGCTACGTGAGCCACACGCGCGACGGGCGCCAGAATCGCTACGAGATCCACACCGACGCACCGATGCGCCATCCTGCCCAGCACGGCCACGCCGTGCGCGAGTTGCTGGAACTGTTGGGCTAGCGCCGACTCAGGCGATCCTGTCGAGCATGCGCAAGCAGCCGGTAACGTCTCGTTACAGCTGACTGCAGGGCGTGCTCCTCCCCATCCGGGTGGTCGCTGCGCCGTCTTTTCGGCTATTATACGACATTATTTTCGTGATATATTTGTCGTATCTTATCCGAGCAGGCGGGCGCGCCCGCACCGTGCCCAAGGAGCACCCACCCATGGATCTGGCCGAGACCCTTGGAGTCCTCCAGCGCAACCTCTTCTCTCCACTAACCCTGGCCTTCGTGTTGGGCATGATCGCCACCCTGGTCAAGAGCGACATCGAGTTCCCCGAGCAGGCCTACAAGTTCATCGCCTTCTACCTGATGTTCGCCATCGGCCTGAACGGCGGCGTCGAGCTTGCCGGTACAACCTTCAGCGCCTTCGCCATGCCGGCCCTGACCACGATCTTCCTGGCCATCCTGCTGCCCACCCTCTGCTTCTTTGTGCTGCGAAGCCTCTTCCGCTTCGACGTGGCCAACGCTGCAGGTGTCGCCGCACTCTATGGCTCAGTCTCCTCGGTGACCTTTGCCGCCAGCATTGGCCTGGTTGAGGCAGCCAGCGTCGGTTTTGAGGGCTTCATCCCGACACTGGCCGCGCTGGCCGAGTGGGGGATTGTGGTCGCGCTCTTCTGGGGCCGACTGGGGCTGAAGACCGGGAATGAGGCGATTAGCAAGGTCATCGCCGAGACGCTGACCGGGCGTAGCGTGATCCTGCTGATGGGTGGCCTGCTGATCGGGCTGATCATTGGCGAGCCCGGCTTCGAGCGCATCGCGGTCGTCTTCAGCCAGGGGCCCGACGGCCTGTTCCGCGGCGTGCTGGTGCTCTTCCTGATCGAGATGGGCATGGTTGCCGCCCGCCAGTTGCGTGGCTTTGCCCGCGTCGGCGCGCCGATGGTCGCCTTCGGCACGATCGTGCCGGTGCTCATGGGCCTGCTCGGCGCGAGCCTCGGCGCGCTCTCCGGCCTCTCGCTCGGTGGGACATTCATCCTGGCCGCGATTGCCGCCAGCGCCTCGTACATCGACGCGCCGGCCGCGGTGCGCGCCACCTTCCCGCAGGCCAATCCGAGCATCTATCTGACCTCGGCCCTGGGCATCACACTCCCGTTCAACCTGCTGATTGGCCTGCCCTTGCTCTATGCCTACAGCCAGTGGTTCTGCTACAGTGTAGCTGGGTGCGCCGTGTTGCCACCCGGGTCATAGCCACGGCCAGCACCACTGGAGGACACGGCCAGTCCCGGGTTGGCCCCAAGAAAGGAGTGGATGATGAAGACGACCACCATCACCCTGGTGACGATCATCGCCGAGGGCGTGCTCCGCGACCGGCTGCTTGAAGACCTGCAGCGGCTCGGCGCCCGCGGCTGGACGATCGGCGAGGTGCATGGCCACGGCACCCGCGGGATCAGCGAGTACTTCTGGGCAGGGCCCCAGCTGCGCATCGAGACGCTGGTCAGCGCCGAGACCGGCAACGCCATCCTGGCCCATCTGCAGGAGCACTACTTCACCGACTACTCGGTCACCGCCTTCGCCACCGATGTGCGCGTGGTACGCGCGGATCGCTACGCGTGATACGCCGGGGCGCTGGGGCGCCCACGCTGGGGCGCTCCGACGGCATTGCGTGCATTGCGTACCCTCACGTCGTACCCGCGAGGGATCGGCCCGGGGGCGGTGCAACATCCGCCTCCCGCGGTTGGATGTGGCGCGGCGTAGCCGCCCCAACGGCGATCGGCAGGCCCGCCGACCACGGAAGTCCTGTTATACTGAATCAGGGGCGTTCGTGGTACGACGGAGGGGAACGTGTCAAGAAGAATTCTTGTCGTCGGGGCCGGACCAGGCGGGATGGCCACCGCGATGCGCCTGGCAGCCGCGGGCTACCAGGTGACGATCTATGAGGCGGCCGACCGAGTGGGCGGGCGCATGCGCGGCTTCGAACTCGGCGACTACGCCTTCGATACCGGTCCGACCATCCTGCAGGTACCGCGCGTCTATGAAGAACTGTTCGGCGCCTGCGGCCTCAATTTTTACGATTACATCAAACTGATCCGGCTCGAACCAAATACACGCATTGCCTTCTGGGACGGCACGCACATCGATCTGACGTCGAACATTGCGGCCTTCAAGCAGCAACTTGCCCGTTTCGGGCCGGATCTGCCAGCGGCCTTCGAGCGCTGGTACATCGAACACCTGCGCAAGGATGTGGTCGGCTACGGGCCGTACCTGGGCACGCCGGTGCGCTCACCGCTGGGCTACCTGCGGCCCGATGAGGTGGCGGCGGCCCTGCCCTTCCGCCCCTGGGAGAGCCTCTACGACCACTTCAAGCGCTTCTTCCCCGACGAGCGGCTGGTCTACGCGCTGGCCTACCAGGCCAAGTACCTGGGTATGCACCCCACTGCCTGCTCGAGCGTCTTCAGTCTGGTCACTTTCCTCGAGTTCCACTACGGTATCTGGCACCCCGAGGGCGGCTTCCGCGCCCTGGCCCGCGCGCTGGCCCGCGCGGCCGAGGACCTGGGCGTGCAGATCCATCTGCGCCGGCCGGTACGCCAGGTGCTGGTCGAGGACGGCCAGGCGCGTGGTCTGCTCATGGCTGACGGCGAGCGGATCATGGGCGATGCGGTGGTGGTCAACGCCGACTTCGGCCACGCCGTGCAGCACCTGCTGCCGGCCCACGCCCGCGGCCCCTACACCGATAGCTGGCTGAGCAAGAAGGAGTTCTCCTGCTCAACGTTCATGCTCTACCTCGGCGTGGACCGGCGCTGGGAGGACCTGCCCCATCACCAACTCTACCTCTCGGAGCACATCCGCCGCAGCGACCCGCTCTGGGCGAAGAGTGCCGTGCTCGATGAGGAGGACCCCTCGTTCTACGTCTGCAACCCCACCATCGTCGATCCGGCCAACGCCCCCGCTGGCCACAGCACGCTCTTCGTGCTCGTGCCGGTACCAAATCTGCGCTACCCGGTGGACTGGGCAAACAAGACCGGGCCGTTCCGCGCGCTGATCCTGCGCCAGATGGCCAGGCTGGGCTTCGAGGACGTGGAGCGCCACATCGTGGCCGAGCACCACTACACGGCCGAGACCTGGCGCGACGAGCACCACACGCACCTGGGCGCGGTATTCAACCTCATCCATAGCTGGCAACAGCTTGGCCCGCTGCGGCCCCACATCCGTCACCGCGGCGCCCGTGGGCTCTACTGGATCGGCGGCGCGGTGCACCCCGGCAGCGGGCTGATGACCATCCTCGAGGCCGCCAGGAGCGCGGTTCACTTCATCGACGAGGATCTGCCCGCGCCCCGGCGCGCGCCACCCCTGGTGACGAGGTAGGGCCTATTCGACAAACCGCCCCTTCGATACGCGCTGCGCGCTACCCCGGCCGTTCGGCTGAGCCTTCGTCCCAGCGGCTGTAGCGAATGGTGCCGAACCTGAGGTGTTCGGATAGGCTCGTGGGGCCGAAGCAGTGGCACAGCTACCGCTTCGGCCCCACCTGGCGCACGTCACGGGCGCTCTGCGGATGGACGCCGGGCGCGCCCGGCTGCCCAGAGCCCTGCCGCCAGCACGCCGGCCCCGGCAGCGAACGGCGCCCAGCTCCGCCGTCGCGTATCGCCGAGTACCACCTTCGCCGTATTGGAGCCACTGGCGCCGAAGACGCCACCACCAGGATGGGTGCTCGCCCCGGTCAGGTAGAGCCCCTTGATCGGCGTGCGATAGCCGGCCAGCTCTGGCAAGGGTCGGAAGAAGAACATCTGGTCGAAGCTCATCTCGACGTGCATCACGTTGCCCTTGAGCAACCCGATACGGCGCTCCAGGTCGAGCGGCGACTGGATGAAGCGGTCGATGATCTTGCCGCGCATATTTGGCGCGTAGCGATAGAGCACCTCGAGAATGCTGTCGGCCACCGACTCACGAATATCGTCCCACTGGCGCCCGCCACTCAACTCGTAGGGGAAGTACTGCGCCCAGAGGAAGACCGTGTGCTTGCCGGGCGGGGCCACATCGGGGTCGATCGCCGAGAAGGTCATGGCGATCACCGCCGGGTCCGTGGCGGGCTCACCGCGCAGGTAGTCTTCGTAGGCCCGCCGCACATAGTCCATGCTCGGGCTGAGCAGTTGCAGGCCGTGGTGGCTCTCGTGGGGCTGGCCGCCGCTTGGCGCGCCGAGGTAGTCGGGCAGTTCCTCGGCGGCGCAGCGCACCGTCATACCGAAGCCATTGCCGATCCGCACGTGCTGGAGGCGCTCGATCAGCCGTGAGGAGAGGTGCTCGGGGCCAACCAGCTTGAGCAGGGTGGTGAGCACGTGCGCATTGGAGACCACGATCGGCGCCGAGTAGCGCTGGCCGTCCTCGGTCTCAATGCCCTGCACCCGGCCGTGCTGCACCACGATGCGCCGCACCGCCGCGTCCACGGCGACATCGCCGCCGAAGCTCGCCAGCGCGCGGGCCATGGCCTGGGTGAGCATGCCGCTGCCGCCGCGCGGGTGGGCCGCGCCGCTATAGTGCAGCATCGCGTGCCAGCCGAAGAAGTCGCCCGCGCCAATCTCGTCCGGCGGCGGCCCGCTCTGAGCGGCCAGCCAGGTCATCGCGGCCCGCATCGCCTCGCTCTCGAAGCTCTCGTTGATCAACTGGGCGTAGCTGGTGAAGAGCCGCCGGGTTACCTCCAGCGGGTTGCGCTCACCGACCGGCAGGCGCGGCACTGCCGCGGCCACGCTGCCGAAGAGCCGCGTCACCGAGGGCGGGTTGAGAAAGACATCAAACACCGCCTCGTTCAACGGCGTCCAGAAGGCGAGGAACTTGCGGTAGGCCTCGGCATCGCGCGGGCTAACCTGGGCGATGCTGGCCACGGTGCGCTCGGTATCCTTGTAGAAGCTGATCGCGCCGCTGCCGTCGGGCAGCGGGTAGAAGGCGAACGGGTCCATCGGAATGTACTCGAGTCCGTGCCGCTCCAGCTCAAGGTCGCGCACGATCGGGGTGAGATGAACCATGATATGCGCCGACGAGCCGACATCGATCTTGTAGCCGGGGATCACCTCCTCGGTACAGACGGCCCCGCCGACGATTGGCCGGCGTTCGGCCACCAGCACGCGCAGGCCGGCCCTGGCCAGGTAGCCAGCACAGGTAAGGCCGTTATGCCCCGCACCAACGACGATCACGTCGTAATCCGTTTTGTGAGCCATATGCGTTGCTTTCTGTGAACAATCGACCGACCGCAAACGGGCGCCGGCCCCGGACAGCAAGCGGCGAGCCACGGGCGGCCGTCGGCCTCCGGCACGGATTGGCAGTGGACAGTACCAGTATACGCCAGATCGGGACACGGCCCGTTCCGTATCGTGATGGGGACGCGCGGACGCGAGGAGACGGGGACGCGTCCCGCCGGCCCGCAGCCCCCCGTAGGGCCGCAGCGCGCTGCGGCCCTACCCCGCCGCGGGGTCACCCGGGGACGCGGGGTTGCGGGGAT
>DAOUBZ010000096.1:0-9171 GCA_034432515.1 Chloroflexaceae bacterium
CCCGGGGGCCGCCGGGTGGGCGCATGCTTCGGCCCTCCGGTCCGCCATCACGGCATCCTGGCATCCCGCCATCGCGCCGTCGCATCCCCGCGCCATCGCGCCCCCATCGCCGCCCCACCCGCCCGGCCCGCCGCGGCCGTCGCTCCGACACCCCGTGGCACAGATGTCGTTCCGGGCACCCGGGTGGCGCACGACCGTTGCCGGCAGGGTTATGGTCGTGCGGGTTGCGTGCAAAACATAACGCCGCACCCCGCGCATCACCAACCGTTGACAAATGGGCAGCACCACGTTACACTTTTTCTAACCCGTGTGCGATCCGATATCCCCTGAAGGTGCCGTGCTGCTACGTCAGCAGCCGCCCCGGTAGCCCTGTTGCTCTGTCGGCCGGGATACAGCGCCGTCCTCGGCCAGCCGTTCCAGCGTCGGTCCCGATGCTATCGAGCCCGCCTCGTCGGCTGGAGGCTTCCGTTGACCTACCCTGCCCCTGGCGCCATCGCCCGGCGCGTCCTCCCGGTGATCGGCGTGATCTGCGTCTTACTGCTGCTATGGGAGGGCGCCAAGCTGCTCTTTGCCATTTCCGACCAGCGACTGCCCCATCTCGGCGCCATCGTTGAGACGATGTTCAGCCGCACCCGGGGCGGGAGCGGGCCGCTGCTGGTGGTGCAAATGCTGGCCAACGGCTGGGCCACCTTCCGCGTTGCCCTCGGTGGCTTCATCATCGGCGGGCTGCTGGGCTTTGGGCTGGCCGTGCTGTTTATGCGCCTGCCCATCCTGGATCGGGGCCTGATGCCCTACGTCATCGGTTCGCAGACGGTGCCAATCCTCGCGATCGCGCCGATGGTGGTGGTGGGCCTCGGGCGTATGGGCGCCCCGGCGTGGGCCGCCAAGATGGTTGTCGCCGCCTACCTCACCTTCTTCCCGGTGACGATCGGCATGCTGCGCGGCCTGCGCTCGGCTTCGCCCCAGAGCCTCGACCTGATGCGCTCCTACGCGGCTAGCCCTGCGCAGACCTTCTGGAAGCTGCGGCTCCCCAACGCGCTGCCCTATCTGTTCACATCGTTGAAGATCGCCGCCTCGGCCAGCGTGATCGGCGCGATCGTGGCCGAGTTGCCGTCGGGCGCCAGCGAGGGCATCGGCGTGATGATCCTCAACGCGGCCCAGTTCTACAACTCGCGCCCGCCCGCGCTCTACCTGGCCATCCTCGTTGCTGGTCTGGTTGGCGTCCTCTTCTATGGCCTCGTCGCGCTGGCTGAGCACCTGGTGCTGCGCTGGCGCTCATAGGACGATTGCAGAACTTGTCTCAGACGATGCACACCGCTCCGATCATTGAGTTCGACCGGGTCAGCAAGGTGTACCCCAGCGGGGGTGGCCCGGTCACCGCGCTGCACGACGTGACGTTGAGCATTGCCGCGGGCGAGTTCATTGCCCTGATCGGCCCTTCGGGCTGCGGCAAGAGCACCCTGATGCGCCTGATCGGCGACCTGGAGCAGCCCAGCACCGGTACGGTGCGGGTCAAGGCGAAGACTCCCGAGCAGGCCCGCCGCGACCGTGATTACGGCATTGTGTTTCAGGCGCCGGTGCTCTACGAGTGGCGCACCGTGCGCAAGAATGTGGAGTTGCCCCTCGAGATCATGGGCCGGCCCGCCGAGCAGCGCCGTGAGCGAGCGATGAGCCTGTTGCGCATGGTCGGCCTTGGCGATTTCGCGCAGGCCTACCCACATCAGCTCTCGGGCGGTATGCAACAGCGGGCCGCGATCGCGCGGGCGCTCTCCTTCTCACCATCGATCCTGCTGATGGACGAGCCCTTCGGCGCCCTCGATGAGATCACCCGCGAGTGGATGCAGGTCGAACTGCTCAGCATCTGGGCCGAATCCGAGCCGCGCCCCACGGTGATCTTTGTCACCCACAGCATTCCTGAGGCGGTCTTCCTTGCCGACCGGGTGGTGGTGATGTCGCCGCGCCCCGGCCGGGTGCAGCGGATCGTCACGATCGACCTGCCGCGCCCGCGCGTTTTTGAGACCCGCGAGGCGCCCCGCTTTTTCAGCCTGGTGACCGAGGTGCGCGAGGCGCTGCGTGCCGTGGATAATGGCCGGTGACCACCTGAGCGAGGCCTATGCAAGCGACAACCGTATCGCGACCAGTGGATGTGCCGGCCCGGGTGGGCTCCTGGCTGCGGGATATCTGGCCGCCGCTGCTGACCTTCGTGGTGGTGATTGCGCTCTGGGAGGGGGCAGTGCGCCTGTTCCAGATCCCGCTCTATCTGCTGCCGGCCCCCAGCCAGATTCTCGAAACCTTCCTGGCACGGCCCGTTTACCTGCTGCGCATCGGCCTGGTCACCTTCACCAATGCGGTGGTCGGCTGCGCGATCGGCGTCACGCTTGGCTGCCTGGTGGCGGCGCTCTGTGTGCGCTGGCGCGTGGTGGCCGATGGATTGGTGCCCCTGGCGGTGGCGGCCAGCGCCGTGCCGATCATCGCCCTCTCGCCGCTGATGGGCATCTGGCTTGGCAGCATCAGCCCGGCCTCGAAGATCGCGGTGGTGGCGGTGATGACCTTCTTCCCGACGCTGGTCAGCGTCTACAGCGGCCTGGTCTCGCCCCGCGCCGATGCACTGCTGCTTATGCGCTCGTATGCCGCGCCACAGCGCGTGGTCTTCAGCCATCTGCGGGCGCCGGCAGCCTTGCCTTTCCTCTTTAGCGCGCTACGCGTCTGCGCTACGCTCAGCATGATCGGCGCAGTGGTCGCCGAGTTCTTTGGCGGGCCGCAGAACGCGCTGGGGGTGTACATCAAGACCCAGGCGGGTATTCTGCGCACCCGCGAGGCCTGGGCCGCCATTCTGGTGGCCTGCCTCTACGGGCTGGCCTTCTACATAGCTGTGGTGCTCGCCGAACGGGCGGCCATGCCCTGGAAGCGCGGGCGCTGAGCTATGGTGTATCCGCTGATGCCAGTGATGAGTGATGAGTGATGAGTGATGAGCCGCACGGTCCGCATCATGCTGCGGAGCAGGGCCAGGTCGATGCGCAATGCCTCATCCGAAACTGGTATGAGTCCCGGGCAGTGCCGCCCACTGGCAATGGAGCTTCGGATTCGTCTGGTTGGTCCCGGAGTTCTTCGCTCGACAGATGCCAAGGAGGTTTGCCCGTGAACATGCCCAGGCGTTTCGTGATGCTCGTCGCGCTGCTGCTGGTCGGCGTGGTGCTGGCCGCGTGTGGCCAGGCCCCCGCAGCCGCGCCGACCAGTGCCCCCGCTGCGGCGGCGACCAGCGCGCCGGCCGGCACGACCCCCGTGGTCGACAAGGTCACGCTCCAGCTGAAGTGGGTGCCGCAGGCCCAGTTTGCCGGCTACTACGCGGCCCTCGACCAGAACTTCTACGCCGCCGAGGGCCTCGATGTCACCATTCTGCCCGGCGGCCCCGATATCGTGCCGGAGCAGGTGGTGGCCGGCGGCCAGGCTGAGTTCGGTATCGGCTGGATGGCCCCCTTGCTCGCCACTCGCGAACAGGGCGCGCCGCTGGTGAACATTGCCCAGGTCTATACCCGCGCCGGGATGCGCCAGCTCTCCTGGAAGGACGAGAACATTACCTCGCCCGCCGACCTGAAGGGGCGCAAGGTGGCGGTCTGGTTCGGTGGCAATGAGTACAACCTGCTGGCCACGCTCAGCAAGTACAACCTTAACAAGGAGACCGACCTGACCCTGGTGCAGCAGCCCTTCGATATGAACCTGCTGCTCAACCGCGAGGTCGACTCGGCCGCGGCGATGACCTACAACGAGCTCTACCAGGTGCTCAGCGCCGGCCACACCATCGACGAGTTGAACATCCTTGACTACAACGCCGAGGGCACGGCCATGCCCGAGGACGGCATCTTCGTGAGCGCCGACTGGCTCAACGCCGACCCGAAAAACAAGGACATCGCCGCTCGTTTCCTGCGCGCTTCGTTCAAGGGCTGGGCCTACTGCCGCGATAACCCTGCGAGCTGTGTTGAGATCGTGCTCAAGCAGGATAGCGGCGGCGTGATGACCCAGGAGGCCCAGGCCTGGCAGATGGACGAGGTGAACAAGCTGATCTGGGGCGACCCGATCAACCCTGATACGAAGATCGGCTACCTGGAGCCGGAACTGTTCAAATTTGCCGCCGATACCGCACTGCAGTTCGGGGTGATCACAAAGCCCGCCGAGGATGCCGCCTATACCCACGAGATCTGGGAACTGGCGACAAAGTGATCAGTGTTCCGGGTGAGTGGGTGGCCCTACCGGCGCCGCCTGCTCACCCTACTCCGCTTCTGTGCCGGCTTGTATGTCCTCAGAGGAACAGGTCATGGAATTTGGCATCACATTGAAACTGGACATGCCGCCGCCACGCTCGGTCGCGCTGACTCGGCAGGCCGAGGCGGCGGGCTTCAGCTATGGCTGGGTCTTCGATTCGCACGTGCTGTGGCAGGACCCGTACACCGTGCTCAGTTTGATGGCGGCCAGCACCGAGCGCATGCGCCTGGGCACCTGTGTCACCAACCCGGCGGTGCGCGATCCGACGGTCACGGCGAGCAGTCTGGCTACGCTCAACCGGATCTCCGGCGGGCGGATGGACCTGGGCATCGGGCGGGGCGACAGCTCGCGCCGGGTGCTTGGCAAGAAGCCCACCACGCTGGCCGAGCTTGAGCAGGCGGCCCTGAAGATCCGCGCCCTGGCCACCGGCCGGGAGGTGGAGCACGAGGGCCAGCCCGTGCGCCTGCCCTGGGCCTGCCAGGATGCCTGCGGCCCGGCCTGCGCCGAGCGTTGCGTGCCCGAACCTGCCATGCCGATCTGGATCGCCGGCTACGGCCCGAAGGCGCTGCAGCTCACCGGGCGCATCGCCGACGGGGTGATCCTGCAGTTTGCCGATCCCGATCTCATCCGCTGGTGCCTGGGCTTCGTCCACGAGGGCGCCCGCAGCGCCGGGCGCGACCCTGCCACCATCAAGGTGATGGCCGCGGCCCCGGTCTGGGTTGCCGATGACCTGGCCACCGCCCGCGATCGGGTGCGCTGGTTCCCGGCCCTGGTCTCGAACCACGTGGTCGACCTGCTCGCGCGCTACGACCCGGCCGACTTGCCGCCGGCCCTGACCCAGTATGTCAGCGCCCGCGCCGGCTACGACTACAGCAAGCACGCCGAGGTGGGCTCCAGCAACGCGGCCTTCGTGAGCGACGAGGTGGTCGATCGCTTCTGCATTGTCGGCCCGCCCGAGGAGCAGCGTCGTCGCCTGGCCGAACTGGCCGCCGTCGGCGTCGACCAGTTCAACATCTATCTCATGTCTGGCGAGGAGGAGGCCTGCCTTGAGGTCTACGGCTCCGCCGTTGTGCCGGCGTTTGCCTGAGGCGAGCAAGCGACGCCATCGCCTCACCGCCTCGCGCATCCCCGAGGATCTGGCGTGGCTGGTCACCCCCATGCCTGATAAGCAAAGGAGCTACCTGTGACCACAGTGATCAAAGGCGGAACCGTGGTAACGGCCGGCGACAGCTTCGCGGCCGATGTGCTGATTGCGGGCGAGCAGGTCGTGGCGGTGGGCCAGGGGCTCAGCGGCGACACGGTGATCGACGCCGGCGGCGCCTATGTAATCCCCGGCGGCATCGATGTGCATACGCACCTGGATATGCCCTTCGGCGGCACGGTCTCTTCCGACGATTTCTTCAGTGGCCACCGCGCAGCGGCCTTCGGCGGCACGACGATGCATATCGACTTTGCCATCCAGCCGAAGGGCGCAACCCTGCGCGAGACGCTGGAGATCTGGCACGCCAAGGCAAAGGGCAAGGCGGCGATCGATTATGGCTTTCACGTGGCGATCACCGACCTGCCCGATCGTGTGCTCGAAGAGATGCCGCGCTGCGTGGAGTACGGTGCCACCAGCATGAAGCTCTTCATGGCCTACAAGGGCGCGCTGCAGGTGGACGATATGACGCTGTTCCGCGCCATGCAGCAGGCGGCGAAACACCGCCTGCTGATCATGGTCCATGCCGAGAACGGCGATGCGATCGATGTCCTGGTGCGCGAGGCCGTGGAGGCGGGCAACCTGGCCCCGAAGTACCATGCGCTCACCCGTCCGCCCGAACTGGAGGCCGTGGCCACCGCGCGCGCGGTGCGCCTGGCCGAGGTGGCCGGCGCGCCGCTCTACGTCGTCCACCTGACCAACGCCGGCGCGCTGGAGGCGGTGCGCCTGGCCCGCGCCCGCGGCGGCGCCGGCCATATCTTCGCCGAGACCTGTACCCAGTACTTCTTCTTCACCAAAGACGACCTGGCCCGTGAGGGCTTCGAGGGCGCCAAGTGGGTCTGCTCGCCGCCCTTCCGCGCACCTGAGGACCAGGCGGCGCTCTGGCAGGGGGTGGCCGACAACTCGCTCCAGGTTGTCTCGACCGACCACTGCCCGTTCTGGTTCGAGGGCGGGACGGATGGACGCCCTGCCGGCAAGGAGTTGGGGCGGGAGAGCTTCGCCAGGATTCCCAATGGCTGCCCCGGGATCGAGGAGCGCATGATGCTGCTCTACACCCACGGCGTGCGCACGGGCCGGCTCTCGCTGAACCGCTGGGTCGAACTGACGAGCACCAACCCGGCCCGGCTCTTCGGCTGTTACCCGCGTAAGGGCACCGTAGCACCCGGCGCCGATGCCGACCTGGTGATCTGGGACCCCGAGGCAAGGCGCACGCTCAGCGCGGCCTCGCTCCACCAGCGCACCGACTATACGCTCTATGAGGGCTGGGAGGTCATCGGCGCGCCGCGCACCGTGCTCGCGCGGGGCCGCGTGATCGTGGACGGCGACGCCTGGCAGGGCGAGGCCGGCGCAGGCCAGTTCGTGCACCGCCGGCCGTTCGGATTGTGAACCAGGAGAGCAGCATGAGCACTACAACGCTCAACCCGGATCGCACCATTGCTGAACTGAAGGAACTGCGGGCGCTCACAGGTGACGCCGAGGGCGCGCAGCGCGTGGCCTGGACCGACACCTGGGCAACGGCGCGGGCCTGGTACCGCGCGAAGCTGGCCGAGTTGCCGGTGCATGTCGAGACGGACGAAGCCGGCAACATCTGGGCCACACTGCGCGGCGCCGCCGAGCGGGCGGTGCTGATCGGCGGACACCTGGACTCGGTGCCGAATGGCGGCTGGCTGGACGGCTGCCTGAACGTCCTGGCCGGCCTTGAGGTGCTGCGCCGGGTCGCGGCCGAGGGCGTCCCGCCGGTTACACTGCGCCTGGTGGACTGGGCCGACGAGGAGGGGGCGCGCTTCGGGCGCAGCCTGCTCGGCTCCAGCGCCTTCTCGGGCGCGCTCGACCCGGAGTCGGTAGCTGAGCTCACGGATCGGGCCGGCACGCCGCTACCGGAGGCGCTGGCGGCCCATGGGGTCGAACTGCGTGGGATGCTGGCCGCGCAGCGCCAGCAGGCCGGCGCTGCGGCCTACCTCGAACTGCACATCGAGCAGGGCCCGGTGCTGGAGAGCATGGGCCTGCCGCTGGGCGTGGTGATCGGCACCTTCGGCGTGGAGCGCCATCGCATCACCTTCAGCGGCCAGGCGGCCCACGCCGGCTCCACGCCGATGGACAAGCGCCGCGACGCCTTCGCTGCCGCCGCCGAACTGGGGCTGGAGATCCGCGAGATCGCGAAGCGCCATGGCGGAGTCTGCACGGTGGGCAGTTGCATCACCCGGCCCGGGATCGTGACCGCGGTGGTCGGTGAGTGTATCGTGACGCTGGATCAGCGGCACATGGATGCCGGCGAGCTTGCGGCGATGCTCCGGGAGGCGCAGGAGGCATCAGCGCGCTTCGCGGCCGAGGAGGGCTGCACGGTGGGCTGGGAGCCGATCTGGAACATCCACCCCATCCCCTTCCACCCCGAGCTGATCGCCATGGGCGAGGCCGCGATCCGCGAGGTCGCCGGCACGGCCCACCGGCTGCCAAGTGGCCCGCTGCACGATGCGGCCGAGGTGGCCCGGGCGGGCATCCCTACGGTGATGCTCTTCGTGCAGAGCCTGCGGGGCATTTCACACAACAAGATCGAGGATACGCTCGAAGAGCACATCGCCCTCTCGGTGCGCGCCCTCGACCGGCTCACGAGCAGCGCGATGGCGTGGGTGCAGCGGGGCGGCTAGTACTGGCAGGTCGCGCCATCACGCATCAGGACGAGGGCGCGGCTGATCTGTGGCCGGCGTTTGCGGTGCGTGTGGGCGTAGCGGGGCAAGCGGATGACGAGCGGCACAGCGATCTGATCGCGGGCCAAGCGCAACCGGGCCGTGCCGGCTGCGACGACCTCGGCCTTGCGGGTGGTGAGGAGCCGCATCGCCCGCTACAGCTTGACAACCGCCAGCGGCTCGATTGTGATTCCTTCCCGGACCTGATCCCCGCCAGTTCCCTTGCCGTCACTCCTACGGGTGCACGTCCCACAGCTCCACGCAGAGAACGGACTGGATGCCAGTAATATCCTCCGCTACAATGCCGGCGGGGCTGAAAAGCAGCAATCCCGGTCGACGAACTCCGCGTGAGGGCGTGCTTCGCGTTGCAGCGCCACCGCACTCACCGATCCCTTGCGGTCCGGTGCGTCCAGCGTTGCGTCGCTCCCGCCGCATCTCAGCCCGGAACTACGGAGCGCCCCTATGCCCGAGGTCGAGGACCAACCCAACGATGATGACGAACTGGCCCGGCGCCTCGCCGTGCTCCTGGCCGGCGCCCCCGACCCCGAGGCCCTGCGCGAGCGGCTGCTGGCCGACGCCGCGCTTGCGCCGCTGCTTGCCGCGCTCGCCGGGCGCGAAGTGCAGGCCGGGCAGACGGTGCTGACCTTCGGCGCGGGCACCCAGACCGGCAACGTGCAGATCCGCGATGTCGCCGGTGGCAACATTGTCACCTTCAACATCTACTACGACGCCCCGCGGGCCGAACCGTCTGTGGCCCCACCGCCGGCGAGCGAGTTCGCGCGCCCCGCCGTGCCGCCAGCAGGGATCGCGGAGCCGTCCCCACCCATCGCCGTGCCGCCAGTGCAGCCGGAGCCTATCGCAGCGCAGCCCCCGCCCGCTACGGAGCCATCAGCGCAGCCGGCGCCCGACCGCGGCGACCTGCCGCGCCTCTGGCAGCACGCGCGCGTTGCGTACAACATCCGGCAGTGGGCTGAGGCCGCGGCGTTGCTGACCCGGGTGGCCGGCCTGGACCCGGACTACCAGGACGTG
>DAOUBZ010000097.1:0-8844 GCA_034432515.1 Chloroflexaceae bacterium
CCCCCCCCCAACGGGGGGGTGGGATGCGCTCCTACGGGGTGGGGCTGGGGTTGCTGCGGGTCGGCAGGCCACGCTCCGCGATCAGGTCCATCGCCCGGTCGATCGGGATATGGACGTTGCCCTCCAGAGTGTAGCCATAGCTGGTGAGCAGTTCGCGGGCGGGGATGACGTAGTCCTTGTAGGTTGGCCCGGCGATCGGCGTGACGCTCGGTACGAAGGGAACGCGCCCGGCAAGCATCACCAGCAGACTGATCACCACGAAGGTCACCAGCAGGCCAGACATAACCTGGATGGCGCCCGGTGTCCGCCGCGCAGGCTGGTAGGAAGACTGGTAGCGATAGCTCATTAGTGATGACCTCCGACGTGCAGCGCGTCCATCTGCGGGTCATTGAGGGGCAGCAGGGTCGCGCGTTGCATAAAGAAGGCCCAGAGTGCCACCCAGATGCCCAGGATACCGACCGGGGCGGCCAGGTTGGTGAAGGCGGTGAGTGCCGAGATGGGCGTGGTGTGGAATTCCGGCAGGATGATCCAGGCGGTATCGATCAGGCGCACCAGCAGGATCCAGGCCGCGACGAGGGCCAGGTAGTCCAGGTTGCGCTTCGGCTTGCGGCCCAGCAGGGCGAAGAAGGGCATAAAGAAGGCGGCGATCATCAGGAACACCACCACCACGAGCCAGCCCTCCTCGCGGCGCCGGACGTACCAGGGCGTGAACTCGGCCACATCGCCGGACCAGATGATCACATACTGGCCGAACGACATGTAGGTCCACAGCACGGTGAAGGCGAGCATGAGCTTGCCGAGGTCGTGGTACGCCTTCACCGGGACGTGCTCCTCGAAGATGCTTGTCCGCCGCACCTGGGTAAGCGCGATGATGGTGAAGGCCAGCGCGCTCAGCCCGCTATTGACCATATAGTGGGCGCCGTAGATCGTCGAGTACCAGTGGGCATCAAGCGACATGCCCACATCGAAGGCGAAGAAGGTCACGCTCAGCACGAACAGTGCGACGCCGATGCCGCTGAGCATGCGCATGCGTTTGGCCATAGCCACTGCGTCGGCGCCGCGGTCCTGCTGGAGCGACCAGCTACGCAGGAGGATGGCCAGCAGGCTCCAGACGGCGAAATAGATCAGCATGCGCCCGGCGAACCAGGGCGGGCTCATCCAGGGCGTCTTATGGGCGACGATCGGGTCAAACTCCGGGCTCCCGGGGGTGACCACCGCCGGGTCAGCCCAGTGATAGATGGCGTGTTCGAGGCCGAAGGTGTTATAGGCCGCCATAATCACCGGGATGCTGAGGATAAAGAAGACGGGCAACGTCAACGCGCCGGCCTCGAAGATGCGGCGGGCGGTAACGCCCCAGGCGCCGCCGGTGAGGTGCTGGATCATCAGGAAGCCCAGGCAGCCGAGCCCAAAGGCCGTGGTGAAATAGAAACCGAAGATGTAGGACTTGACGAACTGCTCGGTATTGAGCACGAAGCCAAGCCCGAGCAGCACGAGCCCGACCACAGCCGTACCGATCCCGATCAGCTGCACCCGGTTCAGTTGCGGCGCCCCGGTTTGAGGGAGGGTGGTTGTCGCCATAACCAGCTCTCTAGAATGGATGATTCAGAATCCAGGCTACGGGGCTCCTAGCGCCGGCCACGTGGTCCAGGGTCCTGCATCTCCCTAATTCCCCAGGCTCGCCCGGAGCTCGGGCGGCACGTCGTCGACCGTCGCATTCTGGCTCAGCTGCAGCGCGCGGATGTAGGCCGCGATCGCCCAGCGATCCTCGGGCGTAATGCGCGAGGCATACGAGTACATCGACTGATAGCCGTCCTGCTCCGGATCACCCCGGTAGACCCCATTGGTGATGATCACGAAGAAGTGGCCGATGGCAGCGTCGCGGAGGCGCTGCTGGTGGAAGTTGGCCGGGACGATGCCGCCACGCTGGGCGACCATACTCTGGCCATAACCGGACTCACCGTGGCAGACGGCGCAATAGATGTTGTACTTCTCCTGGCCGCGCTCGAGCAATTCGCGGGTGACGGCAAAGGGCATCACATCACCCTCAACCCCATCGATCAGCCCGGTGTAGAGGTAATCGTCAGTCTGCGCCGCGCCCACGGCGATGGTACCGGGCACATTGGGTCGCGAGCCCCGACCATCGGCGAAGAAGGTGCTAGGGTCGTACGTCTGCACCTTGGGCTGGTTGTACATATCCTGGTGGCAGGCTGCGAGCAGCAGGGCCAGCAGGGCGACCCAGCCCGAGCGCAGCAGGCGGGTCAGCGAGGGATTCCAGCGCGAGCGTAGCGGTTGCATACGTCGTCCTCTAGTTGGCAACCTCAGTCACCTGGACGGGGCCAAGGTTACGGAGGAACTGCGAGGTCTGGGCGCGATCGAACAGCGGGTCGCGGGCCTCGATACAGAGGAAAAAGGCGTCCTGCGAGGCCCGGTCGAAGCGCGGTGCATTGAAGGCCGGGTGATAGGGCATCGGCAGGCCATTGAGCACCACCATGCTGATCGCGGCCGTAAAGGCAGCCAGCAGGATCATCGACTCAAAGGTGATCGGGATCATAGCCGGCCAGTTGGCAATGTCCAGCGGGCGCCCGCCGATATTAAGCGGGTAGTCGATGATATTGCCGACATACTGGATGATGAAGCCGGTGGCGGCGCCGATCAGCCCGGCCAGCAGCACCAGCCGCGGCACACCGGTATCGCCGGGGGCCACCTCCTCGATCACCTCCTCGATCGGGAAGGGCGTGAAGGCGTCCAGCTTGCTATAGCCGGCCTGCTTGACCTTATGGGTCGCAGCGATCAACTCCTCGGGCGTCTTGAACTCGGCCATCAGGCCATAGATTTCGGGTGCTGCTCGGTTCTGCATAGCTGTGCTTCCAGGGTCCAGGGAACCGGGTGGGCAGCGGGCTACCCATATGGCCGGGCGAGCCTCCGGTTCCCAGGCCGTTATCGCCTCACCTCAGTCTGCGCTGGCGGTGCTCGGGTCACTCTTGCCAGTCACGATATCGCGGCCCGTCTCACCGTGGCCACCGTACTCGCGGCGGTGCAGGCGCTCCTGCTCCTGGAAGTGGAACAGCCGCATCTCGAAGATGTTGATCATCGGCAGGACGCGGATGAACAGGAACAGCAGCGTGAAGAAGAGGCCAAAGCTCCCGATGTAGAGCGACCAGTCCCAGAACGTCGGGATATAGAGATCCCACGAGGAGGGCAGGAACTCACGCTCCAGCGAGATCACGATGATCACATAGCGCTCGAGCCACATCCCAACGCTCACGATCAGCGAGATGACGATCAAGGCCGGGATACTCTGGCGCACCCGCCGGAACCAGAGCGGCTGGATGGCCACGGCATTGCAGAAGAGCAGCCCGTAGTAGGCCCAGGCGCTCGGCCCGTTGAGCCGGTTGAAGAGCAGGTACTCTTCGAAGCGGCTGCCGCTGTAGAGCGCGGCCCAGACTTCCATAAAGTAGCCATAGACCACGATCATGCCCGTGGCGAGCATCACCTTGGCCATCACGTCAAAATGGCGCATCGTGATGTAGTTTTGGAAGCCATACCAGGCGCGCACCGGGGCCATCAGCAGGATCACCATCGCGAAGCCCGCGAACACCGCGCCGGCGACGAAGTAGGGTGGGAAGACCGTCACCTGCCAGCCGGGCACCTGCGAGATCGCAAAGTCGAGCGAGATGATCGAGTGGACCGAGACCACCAGCGGCGTCGAGAGGCCGGCCAGGAGCAGCGAGGCCATCTCGTAGCGGTGCCAGTGGCGGGCCGAGCCGCGCCAGCCCAGCGACGCCAGGCCATAGGCCCGCTTGGCCCAGATGTTGGTCGCCCGGTCGCGCAGGGTGGCAAAGTCGGGGAGCAGCCCGACCAGCCAGAAGACCAGCGACACGCTCGCGTAGGTCGAGATCGCGAACACGTCCCAGGCCAGGGCGCTGCGGAAGTTCGGCCACATGCCGTGGGTGTTGGGGTAGGGGGTGAGCCAGTAGAACAGCCACGGGCGCCCGAGGTGCAGGATCGGGTAGAGCCCGGCGCAGGCCACGGCGAAGAGCGTCATCGCCTCAGCGAAGCGGTTGATCGAGTTGCGCCAGCCCTGGTTCAGCAGCAAGAGGATGGCTGAGATCAGGGTGCCGGCGTGGCCGATACCGATCCACCAGACCAAGTTGATGATGTCCATGCCCCAGCCAACGGGGATGTTGATACCCCAGATGCCGACGCCTTTGATGAACAACCAGGCGATCGACACGAAGTAGAGCATCAACAGCAGGAAGGCGACAGTGAAGCCCAGCAGCCAGCCCCGGGGCGTCTGCAGCGGGCTGACGAGCGGCACATCGCCGATCGTGCGGCTGATGGACGTGTACGTATTGCCCGGCAACAGGTACTGCTCGCCGGTGTCGGGCTGTGGCTTCGTAGGAAGTGGTTGCGCCTGTGCCATCGACAGTCCTTACTAGGTCTACTGGCTCGCCGCCCGCCACAGGCGGCAGAGGTCGGGTCGCTGCGGGCGCGCCCCGGGTGACGCGCCGCCATGGCCCCGGCCCTAGCCGGCAGCCTCTCCGTGGGCCTCCAACTCCTCGTTCGGGTTCCGCACGCGGGCCAGGTAGCTGGTGCGCGGGAAGGTATTCAGAAGGTTCAGCACGCCGTAGTTATGCGGCTCCGCTTTCCACTTCGCCACCCGGCTGGCCTGGTCGTTAATGTCGCCAAAGACGATCGCCTGGGTCGGGCAGGCGGCCTCACAGGCCGTCACAATTGCCCCATCAGCGATCGTGTAGCTCGTCTCGCCGTTCTGGACCGCCGTCTTCTTGGCCTCGATCCGCGCGGCGCTGATGCGCTGGATGCAGTAGGTGCACTTCTCCATCACACCGCGGTTGCGTACCGTGACCTCGGGGTTCCACTGCAGCTGGATACTGGGTGTGTTGAGCTCGATGTACTGCAGGAAGTTGAAGCGGCGCACCTTGTAGGGGCAGTTATTTGAGCAGTATTTGGTGCCGACGCAGCGATTATACACCATGTTGTTCAGGCCCTCGTAGTCGTGCACCGTGGCGATGACCGGGCAGACGACCTCACACGGGGCCTGTTCGCACTGCATACAGGTGAGAGGCATCAGGTAGGTGGCCGGGTTATCCAGGTTGTCGCCGGCGTAGTAGCGGTCGATGCGGATCCAGTGCATCTCACGGCCCCGCGAGACCTGCTCTTTGCCCACGAAGGGGATGTTGTTCTCGGCCTGACAGGCCACCAGGCAGCCGTTGCAGCCGATACAGGCGTTGAGGTTGATCGTCATGCCCCAGGCGTTGCGGCCGCTGTAGTCGACGCCGGGCTGCAGCGAGAGGTAACCGTCGGTGCCGGGGCCGGGCGTATCCTTGCCGTACTCCTCGCGGTACACCTCTTTGGCGATCGACTTCGGATCGAGCCTGAACTCCTCGAAGGCGCCAACCCGGTAGATGTCGCGCCCCTCCATCGTCCAGTGGTCCTGGGTCGAGACCAGCAGGTACTTGCGGTTTGCGTTGAGCACCTCGACGCCGGTGCCGAACCAGGGCGCCGCGCTGGTGCGCAGCGGGTAGACATCGACGCCGATGCCGTCGCCGACCCGCCCGGCGTTGCGCCGCCCGAAGCCGAGGTTGACGGTCATGGAGTCATCGGCGTGGCCGGGGGTGAGCCAGAGCGGTAGCTCGAGGGTGCCGCCGGCGTAGCGGATGGTCACCATGGTGCCATTGGCCGCGGTCATGCGCTCCAGGGCAAACTGCCGCGCATCGCTGTTGGGGTTCTCCAGGTCGGCCAGGTTGAAGCCGAGGCCAAGCAGCCGCGAGGCGGTGCCGATGCTCATCAGCACCGCATTGTCCCAGACCAGCTTGGTCATCGGGCGGGGCAGTTCCATCATCCAGCCATTGTTGCTGTAGGCCCCGTCCCAGACCGAAGGATCGGGGCGGAAGACGATCTCCAGTTCGCCGAGCGGCAGAGCGATGGCGGCGGGGGGCTGGGTTTGGAGCGTCGGGGTCACCACTGGTGCAGCGGTATTGTTGATCACGCCACTGGCGAGGGCGCCCTGCCAGAAGTCCTCGAAGGCGCCATTGCCAGCCCCACTGGCCTGCCAGAAGCTGCGCACCAGGTCGTAGGGGCGCGCATCGGGCTGACCGAGCAGCGCAGCGAGCACCTCGTGGTCGGTCTTGCCGCCATAGAGCGGTTCGATCAGCGGCTGGACGATACTGGCCGTGCCATCGAAGGCCCGGGCATCGCTCCAACTCTCCAGGCTATGGGCAGCGGGGATGTGCCAGGTACTCAGCACCGAGGTCTCATCAACGAAGAGGCTGAGGTGCACACTGAGCGGCACACGCTGCAGCGCCTCGGCGAAGCGCAGGTCGCCGGGGGCGTTGTAGGCCGGGTTGCCGCCGAGCATGACCAGCAGTTCGACCGTGCCGCCGTTGATCTCACTGACCAGCGTGGCGAGTTCGGCCGTCTGATTGGTGGGGCGGACCTCGACCGGTTCGGTATAGATCACCGTGGTTCCGACGTTGCCCAGTTCGGCATTGATCGCGTGGACCAGGGCGTGCACGAACGGCGGTTGCTGGTCGCCGGCAATCACCAGCGAGGCGCCGCGGTGGGCCTCCAGGTCCTCGGCAACGCGCTCAAGGTAGGTCACTGCCTGCTCGGGGAGCCCGGCGCCACCGCCGCCGAGGCCGAGTTGCGCGGCGAGTGCGGCGGCGAAGGTGCCCACGGCGCTGGCCTTGAGCGCCAGGCGATGGTCAGCGGTAGCGCCGGTGGTGGAGGGCGAGGCCTCGACCACATAGAGCCGGTTCATCTCGGTGCTGGCCTTCGTCACCCGCCGCCCGTCGGCAAAGGCGCGGGCGTAGGGCACGAAGCCGGGGCCAGAGGCCAGGAAGTCGGCATCGAGCGCGACTACCACCCGGGCCTTGCTGAAGTCGTAACGAGTGCTGACATACTGCCCGAAGGCCTGGATCGCGCCATCGTAGACATTATCGCGATTGATCGGCTCGTACTGGTACCAGCGGGCCTGGGGGAAGCGCGCCAGCAACTGGTCGATCTGGTCGGCCAGGGTAGGCGAGTTGACCGTGGTGGTAAGCAGGCGGATGCCGGCGCCGCCGGTGGCGCTCTGGGCGGTCAGGCTATTGCCAAGCGTGGCGACGAACTCGTCCCACGTGCTGGGGGCGCCGCCGTTGAGCACTGTCTGCGAGCGGTCGGGATCGTAGAGGTTGAGGATCTCGGCCTGGGCGAAGAGATCGGTGCTGCCAAGGCTAGCCGGGTGGAGCGGATTACCCTCGATCTTAGTCGGCCGGCCCTCGTTGGAGCGCACCAGCACGCCGGTGGCATAGCCGTTCAGGCTGAGCGCGGTGGCAAAGAACTGGGCAATGCCAGGCACGCGGCCGAGCGGCTGGCGGTCGAAGGGCGCGAGCTTCTCGGGCGGCATATAGGTGCAGCCCGTGACACCGGCGAGGGCGAGCGAGGCGCCGACCAGCTTGAGGAACGTGCGCCGGCTAACCGGGTCGTTCAACTCGGCGGCGCCCTGGGGGAACTCGCGCGCGACCAACTCGCGGAAGGCGGGCGTATCGGCGAGCTCATCCAGCGAGCGCCAGAACTGCTGGCCGCCACCGCTGCGCAGCCGCTCGCGGATGGCCTCGAGGTCGGGGTTCGGGGTGGTACTTGTCATTGCCGCTATCGCTTTGCTAGTGCGAAGGACGCGCCGCGTGCCGCGAACCCGGGGCCAGCCCGCGGTCCACGGCGTCGCTGCGCCCTATCGGTGACAGACCCAGCAGTTGGTGAGCTGTTCGGGGGGCATGATCCCGTACTCGGCGACCAGCTGGCGGCCCAGCGCCACCTGGTTCGCCGGCGCCACATACTCCATGTTGTAGACCTCGTCACGTGGGCGGAGGTACTGCTCCGGGTTGCGGTGACAGTTGAGGCACCAGCCCATAAACAGCGCCTGCTGCTGCCAGACCACTGCCATCTGGTTCACCTGGCCGTGGCAGGTCGAGCAGCCCACGCCCTTATTGACGTGGATGGAGTGGTTGAAGTAGACGAAGTCGGGCACCCGGTGGACCTTGTTCCACAGGATGGGCTGGCCGGTGTTGTAACTCTCCACGACCGGGGCGATCTTTGCGCTGTAGGTCTTGATCTGGGAGTGGCAGGTCATGCAGGTCTCGGTGGCAGGGATGTTGGCGAAGTACGACTGGTTCACCGAGACGTGGCAGTAGCGGCAGTCGATGCCGAGCGTGCCATTGTGGAGTTGATGGCTGAAGGCGACCGGCTGCTCAATCGCGACGTTGATCTGGCGGAAGTAGTTCGAGCGGAAGTAGACCGCCAGGATCAGCACCAGCTCTGCGACCAGCAACAGACCGGCAAAAATGCTCAGCCAGGCCAGCAGGTTGGCGTTGCGGGGGAAGATCTGTCCCATGCCTCGTTGCCTTCTAGGGGAACCCTGTGCACAGCGGGGGTCTGACGCTATTATAGAACGCTATTGCTTTTGTGTCAATCAAACCCACCCGCACCGCCGTCCCCCATGCCGCGCAAGTCTCAATATTATGCCAGAAACAGTGTGTGCTAGCTTACATGGCCAGGTCGGCACCGTTACATATAGGGCATACTCACGGCCCCTCGGGGGGCGGGACGGCAACCGGGCCGATTTGTGAGAGAAGGTACATTACTGGGCAGGAGGAAGACGTACCCGCTGGGTTTGTGTTATGAGTAACAATACTACCGGGAGTTACATCCCAGGCACACCAGGGGATGTTCGCTCGGGTTGTGAACACGCGCGCATCACCCGGGGCCGCGCAGAGGGCCACGGGCGGGCGCCGTTGCGCCGGTATAGGGCAGCCGGGTCCAGCGGCATTGGCGCCACGGCGTCGT